>DATNQP010000037.1:0-10853 GCA_036703965.1 Leptolyngbyaceae cyanobacterium | reverse complement strand
CGAGAGTTTTCTGAGCAGATTGGGTAATTTGTCGAATTGCCTCTAAATCAGGAGGCTGTACTTGGCTATCCATTGCCAGCCACAAGAGATACTCGATATTACCCGCAGGGCCGGTAAGTGGTGACCAAGTTAAGCCTTTGTATGTCCAGCCTAACTTTTGGGCAGCTTGTAAGACTTGCGCGATCGCATCGGCATGGTCATTTGGGTCACGCACCACACCTTTTTTCCCAACACGCGATCGCCCCACCTCAAACTGCGGCTTCACCAGCAACACCACCTCACGAGGCGATCGCAGTAGGTCCCACAAAGCATCGAGAATTTTAGTCAGGGAAATAAACGACACATCCACAACCCCCAAATCAGCATAAACCTCCCCTGTTTCCCCCCCTTGATAAGGGGGAGATGAGTCTTTCCCTGTTTCCCCCCCTTGATAAGGGGGGGTTAGGGGGGGTGCATTTCCATACAAATCAGCAGCCTGAAGATGCCGCAAATTCGTGCGTTCTCTCAAAACTACCCGTTCATCATTCCGCAGATTCCAAGCAACTTGTCCATAACCCACATCAATGCCATAAACCCGCTTTGCGCCAGCTTGCAGCAAGCAGTCGGTAAAGCCACCCGTGGAAATGCCACCATCCAGGCAAATGCGTCCTTCCACAGGAATCGCAAACACTTCCAAGGCTTTGGCAAGCTTTTCGCCGCCTCTGGAAACGTAAGGTGATTTCTCTTTAATCTGAATTTCTGCGGTTGTCTCAACTTCAGTTCCCGGCTTATCGACTACCTGCTGATTCACCATCACCTCACCAGCACGGATGAAGCGTTGCGCCAACTGCCGTGAGGAGCAGAGATTAAGATCTACTAGTAATGTATCAAGTCGTTGTTTAGTCAAGGTAGATTTATCAATTGTTCAGGACAACTCCAAACTATGGATTTAGGACTTAGGGGCAAAGTCGCCTTAGTAACAGCAGCGAGCAAAGGGTTGGGCAAAGCGACAGCACTTCAGTTTGCACGGGAGGGTGCCAATGTCGCTATTTGTGCCCGTAGCAGCTTAATTGAACAAGCGGCTACTGAAATTGAAAGCGAAACGGGTCAAAATGTCTTGGCTTTGCGTGCAGATGTCAACCAACCAGAGGACAGTGAGCGGCTCATTCATGCCACTGTAGAGAAGTTTGGTGGGTTGGATCTTCTCGTTACTAATGCCGGAGGACCACCCCCTGGTAAGTTTGATGATATTGAGCTTACAACCTGGGAAGCGGCTTTCCACCTAACATTGCTGAGTGCTGTGAGATTGGTGAAGTCCGCCTTACCTCACCTGCGCCAATCCACCGCACCCGCGATTCTGACTATCACTTCATCTTCAACCAAACAGCCCATTCCAAATCTCATTTTGTCTAATTCTATCCGGCTAGCAGTTATTGGTTTAACTAAAACCCTCAGTAATGAATTGGGAAGCGATCGCATTCGCGTCAATAGCATCTTACCAGGCTGGACTTATACAGAACGGGTGGAGCAATTGATTGCCGGACGAACGGCTAAGAGTGGCAAAACTCTAGAAGCAGAAATGGCTGAGGTCTATACAACGATTCCACTTGGTAGGATGGGAACACCAGAAGAGTTTGCCAATGTAGCCGTCTTTCTCTGTTCACCTGCTGCCTCCTATGTAAATGGAGTCATGCTGCAAGTCGATGGTGGACTGACACAGGGGATACTTTGAGTTAATCAAAACTCTGTGCCGCACGCACTGCAAATAGGTCTGATTGTAGAGACGTTCCGGCGGTTTGCGAAGCATGGTGCGCAGCAGCAAACGTCTCTACGACAAGAAAAAGGAGGCTATATAAGCGGATTTGGTATCAAACGCTCAAGACTCCCGTCCGGACGCCCATTTATCTCGCCATTTTACGGTTCCTTCACTAGCAATCACCCAGCGACGAGCCACCAGATTTTCCCGCAAGGGTGACTGACCTTCACGCAACATCACATACTTGTAAGCAATGAGCTTTCCGGCACTTTCATTAAAGGGAATTTCCCCAAACCAAGTGTTGGTGTTGATATATTCCAGGGGGTAAGCCTTAGCAATATCCCAGTTACCTAACTCTGGACAATCTCCGGTTACGACAATAGTTTCACCCAGCTGCGTTTGGACGCCATTGAGTTGCGCCCGCACAATGGTTTGCCCCTTAACTCGTTCTGCAACGTGACTGATGACAATTACTTCCCGCGAGCCTAATTCTAAGTCATGTAGATGCCCATCTATGACTTCAAATTTACGTCGCGATAAGACATCGGTATGCTCTCCATCCGGTAACTCTGTCTCAATTGCCTCCAGCTTCACTGCTTCCCCACGATTCATCGCCACAAATAGCAGCGAATCTCGGTAACGCCGTACATAACAGTAGACATCAGGGCTAAGGTACTTTTGCCACTGACTCCCCATTGATACCGCTGGATTTAGCCGCCGCACGCCTGAGAGTAAACGGATATCTCGGTAAAGCGGCGAGTCAGTATCCCATTGTTCCATCATCGGGCGGTTGTAGGGGTCGTTATTGCCGTATGGGTTACTATCCCCGTTTGTATCGTTGTGGAGATACTGTTCTGTACCGTAGTAAATGCAGGGAATACCACGGGAAGTCATAATAAATGCGATCGCCAAACGCAACATTTCCGGGTCAGGGTTCAACGTTTGGAACCGATGCATATCGTGATTATCGATAAACGTAATCAACTCAGTTGCACCATAGTAGTTATGATCCTGGTCAAGAACGTCTTGAATTAAGTGAAATCCACCTTCAGCACCCACTCCTAACGCCTCTCGTATGGCAATTGCTAGACCAAAGTCTAGAATCGACATCCCAGATTCATTGGCAAATTCAACCGAACGGTCATTAAGAGGGCTACTATAAATCCATTCTCCGAAGATAAAAACATCAGGTTTATGGGTTTGAATGTCAGCTATAAATTCTTGCCAAAACCAAATTGCCATATGCTTAACGGTATCGACCCGTAAAGCATCAACTCCCCGATCTAACCATTGCTTAATAGCTGATTTGATGTAGTCTCGATATTCGATATTATTTTCGTTAAAGGTAGCAAGTCCTGATAATTCACAGTTTTGTACCTGCCAGTCGTCTTCCCAATTAGTAACTAGACCATAATGGTGATACCAGTTGTTCTTATCGTTATTGAAATCAGCAATTAGTACACCATCGTCGTAGAGTACTCCCTTCTTTCCACTCAAATCTGGGCTGCTATGGTTACACACAATATCCAGAATCAATTTCATGTTCCGTTTATGTAACTCATCAATCAATTTGTCAAAAATCGTATTTCTGGTTTCTTGCGTCTTGTTTAGAGAGGGTTCATCGTCCTTGCTAATGAAGCGAGGATTAATTCGTTTAAAGTCTTTCGTCCAATAACCATGAACTGCTGCACTTTCAATAAATAAAGCTTCCACTTGCTCGAATAAAGGAGTAAGCCAAATTGCTGTAACTCCCAAATTCTTTAAGTAGTCCAGCTTGTTGATAACTCCTTGCAAGTCTCCGCCCCAGTATTTCCCCCAATCCTCTGCTTCTGGATCGTAAAGCTCTGGGTTAGGACCTTCACTATTTTCTGGGTCACCGTCATTAAAGCGATCCACTACAATGAAGTAAAGGGTTTCCTGGCGAAACTCTATATCTCTGGTATATAAAAACTCTAAATCTATCTCGCTTTCGGGTGGAGTTTCGGTGATAAGACCATCCACTTCTGCTTCTAATTTTGCATCTGATACTTCATACTGAGATGACGAGGATTGAGAGGGAGGAGTTGTTACCATGAGATTTACTTAAGGAGTTATAGAGTTTGAATTCAGTTGTCAAGGTAGCGTTACAGCAATCAGCTGCAACCCCATGCCTTAAGGAAGGAGCTTGAAACTCTTGACGTATTGCAGAGTGCAATTAGAGCGTCCTCAAGGGCAAATGTTTCTTTGTTTCTTTCTGTCTATCAGCTCTCGCGGCTCCGAAGGAGCCAGACAGGGAAAGAACGACCAAAGCTAAAGCTGCCAGCTTGTAGCTATCAGCTTTTCTTGGGCAACCTTTGCAAAATACACCTGTTACTGACGGTTATCCAGACGTGCTGCTTTGGGAATATTAACAAATTGTTTTCTTTCTTGTATAGAGGGGTGTTAATAATTTCATTTTGAAGTTTTAAGCCGTTAAAGAATTCAGAGAATAATAGATACTGCACTGCGTTTCGTTCAGCATGACAAATTACACCTATGAAGGCAGCTTGGTATTAATCCCGCCAATTATAAATTTCTCTAGGATGATAACTCATTCTCTATCTACAGGTAGAAGCGCAAAATTACCTGAAGTGATATTTAGAGAAGACAAAAGAGAACTAGAACGCGATCGCACTTCAGATTTGATGAGAGAACTGCATGCTTCTGAGGAGCAGACTAACTGGTAGATACGACCTATTAATTATTATCTCCTTGATATCTATTCCCATTGGACAAAATCCCTAATTAAACTTCTACCTTGGGTGGGATAGAATTCTCCACATGTTTCATCAATAGTGAAAGGAATTCAGTAGAAATGGAAAGGCTGCACCTCTGCTGTTGTAGTTCATTCTCGAAAGCGCTTTCACTATCGAGATAGCAAGGGAATCAATCAAATAGAAACTACTGTTTTTGCAACAGCGCAGGTTCGTAAACCCCACCATGCAACCGCATCCTTAACGTAGGGTGAGTCAGAAGATACGATGAACACAATCTATCCAAAACGTCCAAAATTTTTGCGCCCAACAGCACTGCTGCTTACAGTTATTCTATCCTTTCCCTTTTTTGCGGGCTGTGCAAGCCAGCAGAGTACGGCTCCACCCCCGCCCGTTGATGATACGACTGGTGCAACACAACCCTATCCTGCCCCTAGGAACTCACCCCAGGCGAAGAAAGGATTGTCAAACACACAAAAAGTCGCCATATTGGCTGGAGCTGCTGCTCTTTACTATCTCTATCACCAGCATAAGAACAAGCAAGAGCAAGGACCCCAAGGGAAGTACTACCTTTCTAAAAACGGGCGTGTCTACTACCGTGATGCACAACATCGCGCTCATTGGGTAACACCGCCGCCGAATGGAATTCAAGTGCCAGAGTCGGAGGCGCAAAGGTATCGTGACTTCCAGGGCTATAACAACAGACCTACAGGTCGCAACCTAACTGATGTGGTACGAGAGCAGCCACCGACTCAGCCAGAGCCAGCTCCGGCTTACTAACTGCCATTCCCTTAACCAATTTAACAAGGAGATACATCATGGTAGACGGATTTTTGCGACAGATGAAGGATGCCATCCTTGGCCCTACCGATGAGCAATTTGACCAAGACGCCGACTACGAGCGGCAGGTACGCCCAGCTAGCGAAGACCCCTATGGCGATCCAGCTGATTTTGGAGCGTATGGTGATGTCCGTCCCGCCAGTGAAGACCCCTATGGCGACCCAGCCGATTTGGGGGCGTATGGTGATGTCCGTCCCGCCAGCGAAGACCCTTATGGGGACCCAGCTGATTTCGGAGCGTATGGTGATGTCCGTCCCGCCAGTGAAGACCCTTATGGCGACCCAGCCGATTTGGGGGCATATGGTGATGTCCGTCCCGCCAGTGAAGACCCCTATGGCGACCCAGCTGACGACCAGTACTATAGCAACAGGTAAAGCAAAGCTACTCTTTGGGGTGTTTTGAGGTAGCGGTGAAATTTTAGCTTACGGTGAGCACTGGGTCTACGGGATAGTAAAAAAGGCAGTAGTGATGAGGCTCCTGCCTTTTGTTTTTATTCTGACTCTAACCCTCTGATATCAAATCCGTTGAACTTAGATCTAAGTTGAAAATAGGCGTCATACCGTGACGTGCAATTAAAAATAGGGAGAAAACTCTTTTACATTACACCAACCCATTCTAAGAGCAACGAATATCGCACTTATCTATATGATTGTAATAAATACTGCTAAAAATTATCATGTTAGAGTCCAAATTACCAAGGTATTTTCCCTCAGCAGACGAACTCCCTGACTCAGATGAAACACCGGTGGATAACGAATTACAAGAACTGATACCAGGATTACTCAAGGCTATTCTGCTCATTTTATGGTCAGAGCGGATGGATTGGTTTTTTGGGATAGATATGGGGATTTATTATGACCCTGATTTACCCGCAATTGTCCCCGATGGGTTTCTTAGTTTAGGAGTTGAACGATTTTATGATGAAGAATTACGCCCAAGTTATGTACTATGGGATGAGAATGTTATTCCGATTTTGGCATTAGAAATAGTTTCCCAAACTTACCGGAAAGAATACAGCACAAAATTAGAACAATACGCGGCATTAGATATATCCTATTACGTCATCTATTCTTCCCGACGGCGACGTAAACCTAGATTAGAAGTCTACAAATTAGTTAATGGAAAATACGAATTGCAAACGGGAAACCCAGTTTGGCTACCAGAAGTTGGTCTAGGTATTGGTTGCGAACGGGGGAATTATTCGGGAGTGACAAGGGAATGGTTGTATTGGTACAACCAGGAAGGGAAACGTTACCCTACTCCCCAAGAATGGATTTTACAGGAAACTCAACGCGCTCAACAGGAAACTCAACGCGCTCAAAAACTAGCAGATAAATTGCGGGAGCTTGGGATCGATCCAGATACAGTAGTCTAGACGATGAGCGGTAACGCGCCTCGTTGCAACCCTTTGACCAGGGGTTCTTGAGCCAGTTCCATGACTAAACCCAGACACTCAATCCCTTTGAGCCAACCCTGTTCGGGACTGAAACCCTCCAGCAAGCCAGGATGTTTGAGAGAGATAGCCGTTTGCAACTCAATAATCTGACGCTCTTGCTGTCCACTCTCATTAGACTGGAAGAATTCTCAAACAAAAAGTCATGAAGCCCAGCGCCAGTTGTAACGATTCCACTGATAAATGCCTTGAATTTCGTACTCAGTGCCATTCTCGAAGCGAATGACACAGTTATAGTACAATCGATCGCGGTCTGAACCCTGAGAAAGCCCAATAACAGTACAAGGAAACCACTCGCGACTACAGGGACCATTTTCTTGTACCCACTCCCAAAGTCCATTCGAGACTTCGATGCGATCGCCCACCTTCAGCTTTAAGCCATCCAACGATGTTTCGGCTTCGAGATACTGTGTCAGATGCACTGGCTTGATACGGTTAAGCCATTGGGGACCATAGCGATCGCGAATAAACTGTACGGCTCCTGAGTCACGATTATGCAACCAATCATTGAGTAATCTGATTTTCCAGGGAGTATCTTGTTGTTCCTGTGCCTTAACAAACTGCAACAGAGCTTGACGCTGTTCCGGCGTCAGTTCGTCTAGAGGATTTGATGTCTCATTATCCTGCTTACCGTTTGCCGATGAGCTTAGCGATTCACGAGTTAGTGACTCAGTAAGCACTTGTAGCAAAATTTGTTTCTGCTGCTCAGTGAGCGGGCATAAAACGGCTTCACATTGAATAAAGGCTACTTGCAGGACGGCTTCAATCTCAGCTGGGTTCATGGCACGTCACGTCAGCAGAGTGCAAGGTGCGGGAGGTAGGGTATAGGAGTAGAGTGTGAGAAATACTTATTATTACAAATCTTCCACAGCACAACAAAGAAAGTTTGCTCACTAATTCGCGGTAAGCTGAGGGTTAGAGTTAGCAGTAAAGGTTAATTGCTGGTGCAGTTTATGCGATTTCGAGGTTGGTTGGCTACGGTTGCTGTTTCTTGCCTTTTTTGGGTTGTCAGCTGGGCGTTTACGCCTAGTGCTTTAGCGTTAACCCAAATTCAACTTTCAGACATTTCTTACCATGAGTGTCCCCCAGAGTTAGCAAAAGGAACGGTGAGTTCAGGGGGTTCCGGCAGTGCTGCTCAGTGCTTCCTGGTTACCGGCAAAGCCGAGAACAAGTCTGGCAAACTTGTCGTCAATGCTGACATTTTTGGTCGCATCTACGATGCCAATAACAATTCAATCATGCAAAATCGCACCCGGCTGGGTTCAATCGATGAAGTGCCACCAGGCGTTAGTGATTTTGAACTGAGAATTACGGTTCCGGCTAATCAACCAACGCCACTGCAACTCAAGCAATTCAAAGCCTCAGGTTTTACTGGCAAAGTCCGCCGATAAAGTGGAAGGGAGATTGTTCTGAGAGCTTGAGACAGCAATAATCCCCTAGACCTCAAATTTTCTTTAATCCTCAAAATGCTGTTGAAGCAAGGCTCCCCAAGATTTGAGCCACGAATTGCAGAACGAAAATCGCCAGAAAGGGAGACAAATCCAGACCTCCAATCGGTGGAATGAAGGAACGGAAAACATTGAGGTAAGGGTCAGTGATGGGACTTAAGCCAGAAGCTACCTGGTTCATCCACTCAACTGTGGGAAACCACGTTAACAGAATCCGGACAAAGATTAGCAGCAGATAGATATTGAGAGAGGTAGCGAGAGTTTCGGTCAGCAGTACTTGTAAACTCATGGTAAAACAAGCTTCCTTAGCTAAATTTTTATGACAGATTGGTCTTGAAGTAAGTTTAACGGATATCGCCCCGTTACGGATTAAGCCAGACCGCGTTGACAAGCCTCAGGGAAGGGCAAGCAGGGATGCGTGAGCTTCTTGTTCTATGGATCGAGCGATCGCTCCAAGTCCAGAGCATCAGCGTTGCCATTTACTGTACCCAGTTGCTGGCGAACATCGTCAATTGCCGTATTTAGCTGGGCAATTTTATCCTCCAAGCTACGACGAGCCACTTCAATACTTTCTTCTGCCTTAAGCTGACGCCTTCTTCCCTTAATTGCCTTAGCTTCTGACTGCCTGGAATTAAGCAAAGACCTCTCTTGCTCATCATTGTCAGTGTCGCGTTGAGTTGCAACCAACGCTCCAATGACTCCACCGAGCAATCCCCCGACTACAGCTCCAGCCAGAAATCCGCTTGTAAAACCATCGCGCTGACTCATTTTTTTCTTGTACCCTTGATTTTAAAACGCAACTTCTTTTTTTAAGATTAACGGTTGGCTAACCCTGCTGCCTACCACGGAGGGCAGTGGAAAGCCGAAAGCAGAGGTTCATCCAATTTGACCTAACTTTCTGTTCCAAAGCTGCGATCGCCTGCATCCCCTAACCCAGGCACAATATACCCCTTACTATTCAGCTCCTCGTCAATCATCGCCGTGTAGATGGTCAAACTCGGATAATCTGAACCCAGCTTTTGCAATGCCGGTGGGGCTGCAACCACACTGATAATTCGTGTCAGAGCTGGATCGACACCACGCTTGGTCAGTTCTGCCATTGCCATCATAATTGTCGCACCCGTTGCCAGCATCGGGTCGGTGATTATTACGCGGCTTTGGGGAGGGAATTGCTTGGGCAATTTATTTAAGTAACAGCTAGCTTCCAGCGTTTCCTCATTCCGTACCAAGCCAAGATGATAAACCGACGCTAAAGGTAGCAAGGTCTGCGCTCCCTCTAATAACGCCAGTCCTGCCCGCAGAATTGGCACTACCACCAGTGGCACATCTGGATTTACCATCGTGGCGGAGCAAGGAGCTAGGGGCGTTTGCACCGTCAGTTCTTCGGTTGGCAACCAGTCGCGAATTGCTTCGTAGGTTAACCATCGTCCCAATTCCGTCATCGCGCTCTTAAATAGCGGTGAAGGCGTCGAGGCATCACGGGCAACACCCAGCCAGTGCTTAATTAGGGGATGGGGTGGGACATAGACACGCAGTTGGAGAGTCATGAGAGGCTCTAAGTATGGGGTGACTGTTTAACTGAACAATAATACCTGAGTTCAATATAAGAATCTGGAAAACTCTCTCGTTGCGGAATACACGCGATCGCAACAGGATGCTCTTCCTCACCTTTAGCCTTACGTTGAACTCAGCGCGATCATAATGCCTTTTTTTCAGCCGTGCCGACGGGCGCGTCCTCGCTAAATGAAGTCACTCAAGGTTTATTGCGAATAGTTTTTATTAGTATTGACATCTATTTTCAACAAGGATATATTAACCTTCAGTGTTCTCCTCTCATTAAGGATCGGCAGGTGGGATCGGTAAGCAATTGCAGTCTGATCCCCACTTTCTTTTTAAGCCGCAGTAATCAGCATTTCTTTGAGCAAGAAACGCTACACTCAGATCCGTTAACTAATCCTTTTAAAATTGCTCACTTCCATGCTTGCTGCATCCCAAAATCGCTCGTTGAGCCATCAGTCCAATTCTGCCGGGGAGACCTCAGTATTTGATGTAATTATCATTGGCTCTGGCATCGGAGGCTTGGTAACAGCAACCCAGCTGGCAGCGAAGGGAGCAAAGGTGCTGGTCCTGGAACGCTACATCATTCCTGGTGGTAGTGCGGGTTATTTTGAACGAGAAGGCTACCGATTTGATGTTGGGGCGTCGATGATTTTTGGGTTTGGCACTGAAGGGACGACGAATCTTCTCACCAAGGCGCTTGATGCGGTGAATGTCAGCTTGGAAACCGTTCGAGACCCCGTGCAGATTCACTATCACCTCCCTGCTGGTTTAGAGCTGAAAGTACATCAAGATTATGAGAAGTTTTTGCAAGAACTGACAGCTCACTTCCCTCAGGAACGGGAGGGCATCCGCAAGTTTTATGACGAGTGCTGGAAGGTGTTTAACTGCCTGAACGCGATGGAGTTGCTGTCCTTGGAAGAACTCCGGTATCTGACACGGGTATTTTTCCAGCATCCGTTGGCTTGTTTGGGCTTGGTGAAGTACTTGCCTCAGAATGCGGGTGACATTGCTCGTCGGTATATTAAAGACCCCCAGTTGCTAAAGTTTATTGATATGGAGTGCTACTGCTGGTCAGTGGTACCAGC
>DATNQP010000036.1:0-9057 GCA_036703965.1 Leptolyngbyaceae cyanobacterium | reverse complement strand
AGCAGGTTGTCCAGCTACAGCAGTGAATGCCAAAGCAAGAGCGATCGCAGTAGACGCACTGAGTTTCATGGTTTTGTTTCCTTTTGTAGATGTAGACCCCTATTTCGCCTGACCTTTCCCCTAAGTCCTGATCACTCAGGGAGAAAGGATTCTTTTTAGACCGTTATTATTGAGATTTTTATGGTCAATAACAGTAACTAGCAGAGAATCAGACTTTGAGGATAGCTGTCTTGCGACTTGCCTCAACTATTCAAAAGATAACAAACAAATTTAGCTGATCAATTAACTTCGCTTAGGATTTATAAAATCTTCATGGCAGCTTCAATTTGTAAAAACTCAAATAAGTAGTATAAATACTTACCGGAAATTTTATCTACATATATTGAAGCGACTATTGGGTTATTTGATTAAAAAAATTTATTACTGAGATTATTAGATGTAATACGAGGGAGTTCGCTCTAAGAAACTGCAACACCCTTACAGAGCGGGATACAGGCTCTAGATAGCTATGCTCATATCAATGCTTATAAGCTTTTATGTATAACAAGCACGAGAAACGTACTCGTTGAAAACTTAAGTCGAATTCAGGTGTATTACAACTTCAACTCTAAACGTTTCCAGAGACACCCTGTCGTGGGTTCAGATTAAGTAGCTGGGTGGCATCACGCCCTTTTATTGCTCTCGTCAGAGAATATTAAGAAAGGTTGCAGGTGTGAAGGCTTCGTGTGAAAAAAAAACTCGCGGGAAAGGTGAGAAGCTACGTACAGGAAGACTTCCCTATTTTTCCTTGTCAAAGGAAAAATCAGCGATAACTATATGCACGAAGCCATCAACCATACAAAATCAATTCTTCCTGAATATTCTCTACCGAAAGGAAGAAAATATTTTCAGGAAGGCGTTAGCGAAGCGGGGCATTAGCCCATCGTATTACCTATGAATGTAAAGAAACATTGCTGTTTCTTAGAAAAGGGTTAAAGCCAATTGCCGATAAGAATAAAAGGTGACCAAACAGCTGGATGGTTGTAGTTGATTTGAGAAATCATCTTCATCTGTGCATTTCTCAGGGCTTGAGCCTTGGTGATGTTGGGTTGACGTAGTTGCCTGTAAAATTCCTTAATGAGCGGCACTGTCGCTTCGTCGTTGATGTACCATAGCGTTGCCAAAGCGCTCTCGACTCCAGCGCGAACTGCCACACCCGCAATTCCCAGGGCTGAGCGATTGTCACCAGCCGCCGTTTGACAAGCACTTAGGGTTAACAGTTCTACGGGTTGTTTACCCCCACGAGAACGTAACAAATTGTCAATTTGCTCAATACTGATGCGCTGGTCATATCCCACCAAAAATGTAGTCTCAGCATCCACGCCAAACTTGCCGTGAGTCGCCATGTGAACAATTGGGTAACTCTTCTTTTGAAGCTGCGATCGCAAGTTAGAAAGTGTAAAGGCTTTATCAAGCAGTTCGGTACCGCCTAAAATGTCGTTTACGGCTCTTACCTCTGCCTTCACATTGGTTAGGGCAGCAAAAGGCGCTCGCTCAACGGTTAAACCTAAACTCAGGGCTTCTAGATTGCTATGGTCTAGAGGTTTGGCGTTGGTAAGGCTGAGACTGGGCGTTATGGCAATCGGGTACTTCTGAACTAAAAATTCTTTACCATCATGCAGTGCTGCCATCGGCACTTTCCGCAATACTCCGTCGTTGATGAAGATGAGGGTGCTAGGCTTGGCAACCGCTAAGTCGGCTTCCATGGGGCGAATTAGTAGATTGTAAACTTTCTGAGCTTGGGGCAGATATTCTTCGGTTGGTCGCAATTCCAGGAAATAGCGCAACTGGTCAATCTCTGCCTGTATTTCCTGCCTACCCATTGGCACAGGAAAGTGAGCCATTGACCCATCAGGCGATCGCAAGATCATTTCAGTCTGGTCATCCAGAATGACTGAGTAAACCACCGCTGTATTGGTATCGCTCAAACCCGCCTTGCCCTCACCTTTGGCTAGAGCGACCTGCACACATTCATCCCCAAAGAAGTTCTGCAACTCAGCTAGCTTGAGGAGTTCCAGAATATCAACCACCCTGCTGACTGGGGAAGCTTCGCCCTTTGAAGGCTGACTTTTCACCCCAGAAGCGGAAGAATCCAGCAACAATTCCATCAACTCTCGATAAACCGGTTCTACCTGTTCTCGGAAGTCAAATTGCAGCTCTTGATTGGCGGCGACAATGTCACCTCGAATACTTTGTAGGGTAGCGATCGCTTGTTCGTAAGCCGCGATCGCTTGTTGTTTTGCCCCCGTCGCTTTGAGAATCCGCCCCGCCTGCCACTGCCAGCGATACAGACTATCCGAAGCGTTGATTTGTTGGGCAGCGAACTGAGCTGTGCGAGTGAGTTCCATTGCTTTGTCATAGTCACCCGCTGCCTCGTGCAGCTGCCCCAAGCTACCAACGGCAAAGGATTCTGCTCTAGCGTCGCCAATCGTTCGAGCAACAGCCAGCGCTTGTTCTAAAAGGGTTGAAGGTTGAAGATTTGGATTTTCAACCTTCAACTTTCCAGCTCTCAACTCTTGTTGTGCCAGGTTAATCAGAGCATAGGCTTTATCCCGTGAATTCGGTGCTGAGGTAAGCAACTCCCCCACCCGGTTCCAGTTTCTAACCATTAAATCCTGGTCAGAGGGATTGATCATGGGCGATGGGCGATTAGCGATTAGGGATGAGGAAGAGTCTTTCCCTGTCTGTTGTCGCCTATCTTCTGTTCCCTGTTCTAGCAGGCGATTCAGGTTCATCAATCCTCTAACCTCCTCAAACCCTGCTACTCCTCTAGCCGTTTGTGCGCTTTGCTCAAAGGATTGTCTCGCCTTAGCCTTATCCTGTTCTGCGATTTGGACTAAGCGGGCGGCTTGTTGGTCATCACCTTCTAAGTCAGCTAACATTGCCTGATAGCTATACCGAGCGCCTCTACCAACGTAGACATTTCCCAAATCATTCAGAGCCGTTGCTATGTAAGTGGCATTATTCAATTCCTGGGCAATTTTCAAGCTATTCTTTTGAGCTTTCAATGCCTGCTCATACTCACCTAAAGCCGACTGAGCATTGCCTAAAGCTCCCTGGGCAGCTGCCTCAGTCAGCCGATCTTGGTTTTGAAGAGCGATTTGAATAGCCGATTGCAACAGGGGAATGGCGACACGCTGCTGTCCCAGGTCGGTGTAAGCCTGTGCTTGCTCAATTAACAGTCCAGCTAGCGGTTGACGCATCGCCTCATTTTGGGCGCGATAAATTTGAATAGCTTGCTCCCACTGAGCGATCGCACCAGCCAGCTGACCCGTTTGTCGATAAGCCAGCGCTAAGTTAGTGTAAATAACTGCCCTGTCTTTTGCTGCCGAAATTTGTGGGAGTGCTTGTTGCCAAAGCGCGATCGCCTCCGTAAATTTACCGGCTTGATAGCGTTCAATTCCCTGCTGTACCAGCTGATTTTGGGAGGGAGAGCTAAGCAACTGCGTCTCTGGAGGTGCGATCGAGGGTTCTGCTTGCCCCTCTGACCAAGCATGGAAGACAAAGCAAACTACGAGACTGGCTAAGAAGAAAATACCGAATCGACGCCAAGATTTCCACATTTGGGACATTTTATCAACTATCCAGAGGAAGATAACCGTATTTTATTTAGTAGATTGGGAATACTCGTAAATTTACAGAAATCCCTAGCTCGTAGATTTACGGTTGCGGAATTCATGAGAATTAGACTGATTTTGAGCGGTACAGGTTTCTTGTGCCTAAACTGGAGTTCTTTTGCCCTGGCACAACTCAGTCCTGAGTTGAGTGAGGAGCTATCTACCCCTAACCGAGGGGTGGTGATGGAGCAACAATCGTCACAGGCAGGGCTTAACAACCCTCCACCAGAAGCCTTGAACCTTGCACCCAATACCCAAGACTCAGCACCGAGTACTCAGGAATTCCTTCAAAACCCTGTAAGCACGAGTTTAGCCACAATTTCCCTCTTAGACCAAGACCATCAGACTGATCGAGCGACCCCTACCCCTGAAAACTCTCTACAGTTAGCCCAAAGCAATCCTGGAATCCCCCCTGGAGTCCTAGAACCTCCTCGTCCAACGTTGCCCCCTTTACCCCCCACAGCGCCACAGACTCCCACACCGCCGCCCTCACTCACAGCGCCCCCTCAAACGCCACTGACTCCGCCGCCAGAACTGGAAGTCAAGGTCAAGGTGAGACGAGTTGAGGTTCTAGGAAGCACAGTCTTTTCACCCGCAGAATTAGAAGCAGCAGTAGCGTCCTTTATCGGTAAGGAGGCTACGTTTGAAGAGCTGTTGGCTATTCGTAGTGCCATTACCAAGTTGTATACCGATAATCAGTACACCACCTCTGGTGCGTTTTTGCCACCTCAGGATGTGACGGATGGTGTGGTGGAGGTTCAGGTGGTAGAAGGAGGGATAGAAAAGATTAATATTGAGGGATTGAAGCATTTGCGAACCCGTTATGTACGCGATCGCATTGGCTTAGCTGCCCACCCACCCATTAATCTTCCCCGCTTAGAAGAAGCGTTGCAACTGTTGCAACTCGATCCACTGATCAGCACCGTACAGGCAGAATTATCAGCGGGAACGTCTCCAGGATTGAGTGTGTTAACGCTGAATGTGAAAGAGGCAAAGCGGTTGACGACAACGGTGATCGTGGAAAATCGGGACTCTCCGAGTGTAGGCGAGATTCGCGGAACAGCTGCAATCAGTTATAACAATTTGCTGGGTTATGGCGATCGCCTGAATGCCGATTATGGCATCACCCAAGGCATCAACAGCTACAATCTCAGCTACGAAATTCCCCTAAATCCCCGTAACGGCACCCTGAGTTTAAGTTACGCCAACAGCAAGAGTCGCATTATTGAGCAACCGTTTTCAGATTTAGACATTAACGCTGACTCCTACACCCTTTCCCTCGGTTTCCGTCAACCGATCATTCAAACTCCTACCAGTGAATTTGCCCTCTCTGCGTCCCTGGACTTGCGCCAAAGCAAGACATTCATATTAGAAGATGTTCCGTTTTCGTTTTCTCCAGGACCAGAGAACGGCAAATCCAATGTAACTGTTCTACGGTTAACGCAGGACTGGGTTAACCGATCCACTAACCGAGTTTTAGCGGCGCGATCGCAGTTTAGTTTCGGATTGGACGCCTTAGGCGCGACTGTTAACGATACTGGTATCGATGGGCGTTTTACCAGCTGGGTGGGACAGTTTCAGTGGGTTCAGGCGTTAGGTGGAGATGCCATTTTAATCGCCCGTACTGGTGCCCAACTCTCCTTTGATTCACTTTTACCCATAGAACAGTTCAGCATTGGTGGAGTTGATACTGTGCGAGGATATCGACAAAATCAACGAGTTGCCGACAATGGAATTGTGGGTTCAATGGAAGTGCGCGTTCCCATCATTAGCAAGCCGGATGGAATTGGTACAATCCAGTTGGCTCCTTTTTTTGATATTGGCACTGTTTGGAATCACGAGGGTGACATTCCTAGTCCCACTACTCTTGCCAGCATCGGTTTAGGACTGCGCTGGCAACGTGACCCTTACTTTTCTGCTTCTTTGGATTGGGGAATTCCTCTAAATCCTATTGACGACCAAGGCGATAGTCTCCAAGACAATGGTCTTTCATTTTCAGTGCGCTTTCGTTTTAATCCCTGAAGAGTAGTTTCACAGAAAATTTGCGGATAAGCTTGCCGAGCAAGGGGAATGGGGAATGGGGAATGGGGAATAGGTAGGTCTTTCCCATTACCAATTACCAATTACCGAGTACTACGAAATCCCCCGCACTTCAGTCGGAGGATGAGTTTAAACTAATTCTTCCTTTACTTTCACACCATCTCTTTTCACAATGTAAGCGGGAACGCCGACAACCACACAATTATCGGGGACATTTTTAACGACAACGGCATTGGCTCCTACCGTCACATTATTGCCAATAGTGATACCCCCAATTACTTTAGCTCCGGCAGTAATGCTGACATTATTCCCAATTTTAGGACGACTGTTTTTATCTCTATAACCAATCGTTACTTGCTGGTTAATCCAACAATTATCTCCTAAATCTGCCATGACGATGGTACTGAAGCCATGTTGGATAAAAAGTCCCTGACCAATATTGCAAGAAGTATCCAAGAAAAGAGAAGGACATTCTTTATAAAAAAACTTCAGTACATACATCGAGATTTTAGCTGTCAAGTTTCCTTTGAATAATCTGTAATAATATAAGTTTCTAAATTCTTGTTTTTTGCTGATTAACGTTAATAAATCAACCCAATCAGCTTGGTCTGTCCAACCCAATAATTTTACCCATCGTCTTATATCAGTAATAATTAAGGCTCTCTCCGTTGTTAAAAAAAATGTGATAATTTGAGGAAATACCAGAGAAATTTTTAGAAAATCTATAGCTTTCCTAAGATAATCTTTCATAAGTGAATAGTTTAATAATGTAAAGGGAAGAGAGACATGCAACTGATGTTAATTATAAACTAATGGAAATTCATCAACGTCACCTTTGGCCTCTCACCGTTGAGGAGGCGATCGCGATCCAAAAACAACTGCAACCAGAAGTCATTACCGAAGACTGCTTGGGAGAAGTACAGTATGTTGCAGGTGTCGATGTGGGCTTTGAGGAAGAGGGTGCCGTCTCACGGGCGGCGGTTGCTGTGTTAAGTTTCCCAGATTTGCAGCTACGGGAACAGGCGATCGCGCGACGGCCTACCACTTTTCCCTACATTCCTGGATTCCTATCCTTCCGAGAAATTCCCGCCGTGCTGGATGCCCTGGAAAAAATCAGTACAACCCCTGACCTGATCTTGTGTGATGGTCAGGGTATTGCTCATCCTCGCCGCTTTGGTCTTGCTTGCCATCTGGGGCTACTGACAGACATGCCGACTATTGGTGTTGCCAAGTCCTTATTTATTGGCAAACATGACGAGTTGCCAATAGAGAAAGGGAGTTGGAAACCCCTACGGCATCAAGGAGAAGTGATTGGGGTGGTATTGCGATCGCGTACTGGTGTCAAACCCCTTTACGTCTCTATTGGTCATCGAATTAGCTTACCTACAGCGATTGATTATGTCCTGCGTTGCACTCCTAAATATCGCTTGCCAGAAACAACCCGCTGGGCAGATAAACTAGCAAGTGGAGTATAAGCACAATCTCGTTCAGCTTTCTATTGTTAATTTTTTCTACCAATTACAAAGCAGTTGCGGACAATCTAGCGGGGAATTATCCCTTTGTTTTGTACGATAAGTTGATAGAGCAGGTAGCAAAATCTGCCTGACCAAGGGCAATTCCCTACAGAATAACTATGCTGCGTCAACAGTATAGGATGAGCAAAGCGCAACCAAGTTCAGCGCCAAGACTTGCTACCGCTAGCTCCTTAGCCACAACCAATTGCTGAGCGTTGGTCAAGCAGACGCTTCACCCACTCTCTCAAGGCGACCCGATTAACTGAGGCAAGCCAGTCATTATGGAAAAGTTGGCAACCCATACTCACCGATGCCGTCTAACGTCGATACTGCTTAGATAAAACTAAAAAACTTATTTTAATGATCATCACGACTTCCGTGCTGGCTCAGTTGCTGCAAGTCCAGCCCCAACTAAGACCACAAATATATTTCAAGTCTTCCTTAACAGCACTGTCTCACGCGATGGAAGACCAGGTTTTGGCGGGGTCAGATCAGCCTTTGGTAATTGCTAGCTTCCAACGAGAGCGATTCTATCGTCAGGAAGCCCATCGGTACCGACGAATTGCCAAACGGACGCCTCAAGTCTATGTGCTGGCAGCACCGGAAGCGGAGTTTAAAAATAGCTCGGACTACTACGAGACTGTGGCATTTGATTCATTAGATGCCCTGAGTCAAGAGTGGCATTTAGTTGTGATTGGGAAGCAGTATGCTAACTGCCTGATTTGCCGGGAACGCCCTGAACCTGTAGCAGACAGTACAAATTCCGAGATTGACCCATCGCGCCGTTTTGAGGGAATCTGGACTTTTGACCGGAACGTCAGTAACCAAGCGGCTGAGTTACTCCTGGATCGAATCGGGGCTTACCGACCCGAACTAGCCGCCAAGCTTGAAGAGGCAAAATCTCGGTATTTAGGAGATTCATCTGCCGTTGATTCCGAATTAAATCAAAGCGATCTTTCAGCCCAGTTGGAGCAATCCCCCCAAACTCAAGCCTCTCCCAATCCTGACCCCTTTGTCCAACGCCTAGTGACTTACTTGCAGGCAGGACAGTACAAATTGCTCAAAGCCTATCGCTCAATCTCTGCCCAAGAACAGAAAGAGCGTCTGGTAAATTCGATTACTGCTGCGATTCGGCGAAGTCTCAACCCTGATGAAATTCTGGAAGTCGCTGTGCAGGAATTGGGGCAAGCGCTTGGCTCTTGCCGTTGTCTAATTTACTGCTGCAAGGCAACGGATACCGTCGCCACAATTAACCATGAGTTCCTAGGAGCAAAGGATAGAGGTGAGGCAAGCCTTGCTCATACCCTAGGGCAAACCTGGCCGTTGCAAGATAATTTTCTATTTCAAGAGGTTGTAGAGCGTCAGGAAGCTGTTTATGTGGAAGACGCTCAAGAAGAAATACACCTTAACGGTACGAATAAATCAAGAATTACTCATGCCGACGGCAAAACTCGCAATTCGCCATCCACAACTTTAAAAAATCTAGTAAAACAGTTTTCGATGCGCTCCTGGCTGATGGTGCCAGTGCTGTATCAAGGGCAGTTGCTAGGGATGGTGGAGTTACATCATTGCGGAACGACGCCTTATCGATGGAAAGAGGATGAATTAGCATTAGTAGAAGCGATCGCAACTCAAGTTGGTGTTGCCCTGATTCAAGCCGAAGCCTACGCTAACCTGGAAGATTTGAACCAGCAGCTAGAAGCCCTTGACCGTACCCGCAGTAACTTAGTGGCAATTACGGGTCACGAACTGCGTACACCCCTCTCCACAATTCAGGTTTGCCTAGAAAGTCTAGCAAGCGAACCGGATATGTCCCCAGAGTTGCGCCAGGTAATGCTCAACACCGC
>DATNQP010000035.1:0-14616 GCA_036703965.1 Leptolyngbyaceae cyanobacterium | reverse complement strand
GTGGCGGAAACCAGCAAGCGACTGAAGCGCCTGAGTGAATCTTCGCAAAAGGTTTCCAGGGTAGTAAACCTGATTAGCAACTTTACAACTCAAACCCAACTACTGGCTCTGAACGCAGCAATTGAAGCCACGAGAGCGGGTCAGTACGGGCGCGGTTTTGTGGTCGTTGCTGATGAAGTACGCTCTCTGGCGCGTCAGTCAGCTGATGCCACAAGCGAGATTGAACAGCTAGTTCAGGAAATTCAGGCAGGTACAGCTGAGGTTTCTAGCGCAATGGAGACAGGCATCCAGCAGGTTGCACAAGGAACTGGGCTAGTCACTGATGCCCGCGAGAGCTTGAATGCGATTGTTGAAGCTACAGCCAAAATCAGCCAGTTCGTAGAGGTCATCACCCAGGGAACTCAGGTGCAGACCCAACAGTTCCAATCGGTGGCACAAACTGTGAATGAAGTGGCAGCGATCGCAAACAAGACTTCGGAGGATTCTCTGGAAATTTCCACGTCCTTCAAAGAGCTTCTGGCAATGGCTCAAAACCTCCAGACTAGCGCTGACCAGTTCAAGGTTGATTAGTTGTTTGTTGTTTGTTGTTTGTTATTGGTTATTTGTTGTTTGCAAATAACCAATAAGTAGGTAGGTGAAAATAAACGTTGCTAGTTTTAGGGATTGGGGATTAGGGATTAGGGACTGGGAACTCTTCACCAGTCACCCGTCCCCTTTCACGACAAGTCATGTTTAATTACGCCTACTTACTTAACTTCTTGGATGGAGTTTAAGTAGGCATTTAATCGGGGTGCTAATTCATCAATAATTGGCTTGATTTTATTGAGTTTTTCAGTCAACAAATAACAAATGATAGACCCAACCATTCGCGAACAAAGCTACCGCTACTTTCTCCAGGAAGCACCGGAACTGCTGGGCGTCTTAGAACAAGACTTGTTCAGTCTTCAAGAAGGCCACAGTATCAACAAGATTAACAACCTGATGCGGACTACCCACACCCTCAAAGGGGCAGCAGCGAGTATTGGGTTGGAAACGATCAAAACCGTAGCCCACTCCTTGGAAGATATTTTCAAAGCTCTTTTACAACCCGACTTGCCGATTGACCCAGAAGTTGAAGCCTTACTCTTCGAGGGCTTTGAGTGTCTACGCCAACCCCTAATTGCTGAATTCACAGGGACACCCATCAATGATGCTGAGGTTCTTGACCGAACCGCCGCTGTTTTTGCCCAACTGCAAGAGAAGTTAGGGGATTGTTTTAGCCAGGACGTCCACCTCCCTAGTTCGGTAGAGTTGGGCTTCGACGTAACGCAGTCGATCTTTGAAGTAGGAGTCGCCCAACGGTTAGGTGAACTCGCCACCGCCGTCGCTAGTGCTGACCCAGCTGTAGTTGCTACCACACTCCTGACTCAGTCGGAAGTGTTTATTGGCTTAGCCGAATCCCTTGGTTTACCGGGGTTTCGAGCGATTGCCCAGGCAGCGATCGCGGCAATGGACACCCATCCTGATCAGGTGATGGCTATTGCCGAGATTACTCTAGCAGACTTCCAAGCCGCTCATGCAGCCGTGCTAAATGGCGATCGCACTCAAGGCGGTCAACCTTCTCTAGCCCTACAACAACTGGCTGATCTCACTACGATTTCTCCACAACTAATAGAGGAAGAGGGAAACAACTTCTTTCTATCCCCCTATCCCCCTATTCCCCTATCTCCCCAACAAGAGTCAGCAGGGCAACCCGAACTTGGCTCAGTGACCAGTGCAGCCGATTCAGAGTTGAACTTGAGTGAATCACAAGACGAAGAATCAGCCAATCCTCTGGTAGAACTGATCTGGGGTGGGCAAGCCGTTCTAGATTCTCAACCCTCTGACCAAGGTAACCTAGAACCCGCAGAATCTATCTCGGCAATTAACCCTCAGCCGAATGAACCGAGTCCGACCGATGCTGAAGTGCTAGCGAGTCTAACAGGGTCGGCAGCTGAGCCAACAAGTGTGTCCGACGACGAGCCAGAGGTTAAAGTTAAAATCCCCCTATCTCAACACCGGGAACCCGTTGAGGAGCAAACTCCCAGCCCCCAGAAAGAGCAGGCTTCTCAGTCTCGCACCGTGCGGGTCAATGTTGAGAATTTAGAACACCTCAATTATTCAATTGGCGAGTTGCTAACTAACCAAAATCGCCAGTCACTACAGAATGATCAACTAGAAGCAGCGGTTCGATCACTCCTCGGTCGTCTAAAGCAACATCAACAACGGCTTGGTCAACTACAGGATTGGTCTGACCGCCTGTTTGTTGATGCGGAACGACGGCGGACGGTAACTAGCCAGGATGGGCAATCCCACTTCCGTTTCGATTCCCTGGAACTGGATCGTTATAGCGAATCCCAACTCCTTGTCCAGTCGGTTCTGGAAGACGCGGTGCAATTAGCAGAAGCAACCGAAGCGATTGATCTGTTCACAAGGCAGTCCAATCAGACTCTCGAAAAACAACGTCGGCTATTAACCAGCGCCCGTGATGCCTTGATGGAAGCTCGGATGTTGCCCTTGGGAGAGATTTTTGGTCGCTTCCCTCGTGTCCTCCAGCAGCTAGAAGTTTTGCACAATAAGCCGGTAGCGCTGGAACTCCAGGGAACTGAAGTTTTGGTGGATAAAGTGGTGGCTGAGAAGCTGTATGGCCCTCTGCTGCACTTAGTTCGCAATGCCTTTGCCCATGGGATTGAGTCCCCCGCCGTCCGACAACAGCTGGGGAAGCAGAAGTTAGGTCAGATTCAAATCACTGCTTACCATCGGGGCAAGTCCCTGGTGATTGAAGTCAAGGATGATGGTCAAGGGCTGGATTTTGAGGCGATTCGCCAACAGGCAGTAGAACGTCAACTCGTCTCTCCAGAACAAGCGAGTGGTCTTAATGAAGATCAGCTGACAGATTTACTATTTGAGGCAGGCTTTTCTACAGCCTCTCAGGTGGATGACCTCTCTGGACGGGGTATTGGTCTTGATATGGTTCGTACCCAGATGGAAACCCTCCAAGGTTCGATTGCCGTTTATTCTGAACGCCACCAGGGTACAACATTCGTACTCCAAATCCCCCTGAGCCTAACAATCGCTAAGTTGCTCCTTGCTCAGGCGGGTGACCGAATCTATGCCTTGCTTGCTGATGCGATCGAGCAAATAATCATTCCTCAAGAACACCAGATCCGATCCTGGGAAGAGGGTAAAGTTCTGCGGTGGGGTAGCGGTGTTGATGAGCGACTCATCCCAGTCCACCAACTTGGGAACATCCTGGATTATTTTTCGTTAGTTCCCGAATCCTTAGTTTCCCCGCCTAAGCCTTTTTCTGTTCCCAAGGGGCTGTTGATGCCCATCATTCTCATCCGTTCCCAAGATACGCTTCTGGCCTTGGAAGTAGACCAACTGCTTGGAGAACAGGAATTGGTCATTCGTCCTTTGGGGGCAATGATTGCCTCACCTAGCTATATATATGGGGGTAGTATTCTCGCTGATGGTCGGCTGACGCTGGTACTTGATGGGGCCGGATTGATGCAATATGTGTCTGACCAACAGACAGATGGCATTACCCCTTACGATTTGGCGAACTCGACACCCCGTCTCTTGCCTTCTAGTCATGAGCAGCGACAATTGCCAGCTCAGATCCGGGCTGCTTTACCAGGAGCAGCTGATCGGGATTTCAGCGCAAGACCAGAAAAAGTGGTTCTGCTAGTGGATGATTCAATCACGGTGCGCCAAACTCTGGCTCTAACCCTACAGAAGGCTGGTTATCAGGTACTTCAGGCAAAGGATGGTTACGAAGCGATTGAGAAACTTCAGCACCATAGAGATATCCAGTTGGTGATCTGCGATATCGAGATGCCTCGAATGAATGGGTTTGAGTTTCTGAAACACCGTCAGCAAGACCCAGCTTTAGCAGACATTCCGATCGTGATGCTGACGTCCCGGAGTGGCGAGAAGCACCGCTTGATTGCTGCGGAGTTGGGGGCAAACGACTATATCACCAAGCCCTTTTTGGAAAATAAGCTCTTGGCAACCGTGACTGATGTACTTGAGAAAAACAATCTGAATTCTGTTTTGAGGTAAAGAGGTTAAGAGAAACCATGCACGACGACGATTCAAAAGTAGGCAAGTTTATTGTTCTTAAGATTGCCGATTATCTCCTCGCGCTCCCGATTAACGATGTGTTGAAGGTGGTAAATTGTTCCGCTGTAGCAGACAGGGGACTGAGAACACTGGGGGTCGTACAGCTAGGTCAGCACATGATTAGAATTCTGGATTTGCATTTACCTGAGTTACCAGATAACCAGCCTTTTTTAGTGATTACCCGTAATTCAAAGGGTGAACTCTGGGGAATTGCGGTGGATGAGCCGCCTAATTTACTAGAGTTACCGTTAGAGATGATGCGATCGCTTCCCTCATCTGAGCGTCACGGCAAAGGTATCCTTGATAGGGTCAGTCATGCTGCTATCATCTCCCACGAACAAGTCACAACAACGATTTTTTTGCTGGATCTGAATCAAGCCATCAATACCGCCACGAATGATTCCTCTTCTATCACTCTCGCCCGAGTAAAATGATGTTCCACCTGTTTTCTATCCATATCCTATCGGTAGGTTAATTCTGTCCGGAGTATTGTTATTTGCGCATAGGCACAAATTCATAGCCGAAGCTGGTGCGATTACCCGGTTGAATGGTAACTAACTGCACTGCCTGGTTGCGATCGCCTGATGGTAAAAATTTAATATCTCCAGCAGCCCCCGTGGCAGAAAAGTCTGATGCCGACAGTGCTTGCTGAAGCCCACTGCGGTTGGGATTACGCTCAATACCAGCAATTAGTGCTTGAGCTGCATCATAAGCCAGTGCCGTGCGCCAGTTCACTTCTCCTCCCCAAAGTTGATTTGCTGCCTTCGGGAACTGAGCATTAGGGTTTCCTAAAATATGCCAGGGTACGGCTAACACCATACCCACGGTATTACTGCGACCGACTTGCAAGGTTTTTGGATTGTAGGCGCTATCTCCAGCTAACAGCTGCACGCGTTTGTCATTCACCTGCACCACTTGCAGGGCTTGATCGAGTGTTGCTGAATTGGGAGCTAACATTAAGACTTCTGCTCCCTGTTTGATGGCTTGGTTAACGTTGTCACCCACATTGAAGCTGGGGCTATTGAAGTCATATTCAGCCACTACCTGTCCCCCATCCCCAAACAGGGCAGTGGTAAATTCATCTTTGAGAGATTTGCTGTAAGTACTTTTGGAATTAAAAAAGACAGCCGCTTTTTGTTTTTTGAGCTGGGTCAGCATATAACGAGAGAGCGCACTCCCAGCAAAGCGATCGCTTGGTACTGTCCGAAAGATATACTTACCAAACCCGGACAGCTGAACTGTGGTACTGGTGGGCGAAATTAACACCAGTTGACCCTCTTGATAAACTTTCCCGGCGGCGAGGGTTACATCGCTGCCAAAGTTTCCGACAACGCCCAATACTTGGGAATTTTCCACCAAGGCACCGGCTACTTGTTGAGCCACTGTGGGATCGTTGTCATCATTGGCAATCAATACCTTTAAGGGAACGCCACCAATCCCACCGGCTTGGTTAACTTCATTTTGAGCCTGAGCAACCCCCCGCAGTATTTCTTTAGCCGCATCGACATTAGAACCAATGGGAAGAGATGCTGCAATGGTGTAAGACTTTTGGTTACCAATGCGAGCATTGTTGAGGTATATCAGCCCTTCTGGGTCATTGCGATTGGTCTGTAGAGACTTTTCCAGTTGTGAAACCGCTTCGTTGTAATTGCCAGAGGCGATCGCTTTTAGGGCGGCTTGTTTTTCTGGTGTTGCGTCTGAGGAAATTAAAACTTTCTCTCCTGCACTGATGCGCTCTTTAACTGGCTGATTTGATGAAGGCGATGTCGTTGAACTAGGACTACTGTGGTTGAATGGCACCTTGCCCAGATTTATGCCAGTACGACTTGTGAACCACCACACACCAGTTGCCAGGAGAGCGAGGGTGACAGCTAAAGAAATTAAAAGAACCGCAGTTTCGTTTTTTTGGGACATGAATTGACGACCCTGGCGGGATGAGCGTAGGCGTTCAACAAACAGTTAGCAAGTTATCAGTTATTCTTATCAGTGTCACTGGTTACTGATAACTGGTCACTGGTCACTGGTTTAAAGGAACCGGGATAGTAGCAGATAAATGAGTCGGAAAAGTGCCGTAACTGCGATCGCTCCTGCTCCTGCTAAAACTGATATCACAACTATATACGGGACAGAATTACCGTTTTGCAACGCCAAGAACACAACAGCAGCAAGCGTTCCTCCACCAATAAACAAAAAATTGAATTTCTCAATAATGCGGCGGAACTCTGCAAAAATAAGTAGCCCCATCATCATTCCCCACAATCCCATCCTAATTGGTGGTGAAGCTAGCAGAATACCGAGAGCGAAGAATAGCAAAGCGCCCTCAAATCCGGTGAAGGCTGCTCGAATCAGTGTCTCTACCAGGGAAAAAGTTGGTCGTTTGGATGGGAGGTTAGGGTTTGAGGGGGCTGGCGGTGCTGGTGGGCTACTAGGTCGTTGAGAGACTGGCGGGGCGGCTGGAGTGGGGTTGGACGCCTGTACGGGTGGTGAGGGATTGGCTGGTTGTGCTGATGGGCGTGGTCTGGCGGGCGTTCGAGAGACTGGCGGGACAGCTGGGGGAGGAATGGGCGGCGGGAGAGTAACGGGTAGGGGTGGTGTTTGTCGTGGCGTGAGGGCTTCGAGAACTTCCTGTGCTGAGCCGAAGCGTTGATTGGGTGTCGGCAACAGCATCCGGTCTAAAACATCTGCTAGGGTATCGCTGACCTGGGCATAATTTCTCCAGCTCCACCGGTTGGTGTAGGAGTCATACAGCTCTCCTGCTTCTTTGCCAGTCAGCAACATGATCACTGTCACCGCCAGAGCATACAAGTCGGTTGAGGGGTAGACTTGACCCCCACTCATCTGCTCTGGCGGTGCAAAGCCCATGGAATAAATTCCGGTTGACTTCCCGCCTGGCGCTCCTGGGACGGCTCCTTTGGTTACCTGCTTGACAGCACCAAAATCCAACAGATAGAGACGCCCGTTGCGATGGCGCATGATGTTAGAGGGTTTGATATCTCGATGAATTGAGTCATGTTCATGAACAAACTTCAGCACCTTGAGGATTTCCCGCAGTACCTCTAATACCTCCGCCTCGGAGAACGTCCCTTTCTGGGCGAGTTCCTCCTCTAGAGTTTTGCCATCAATAAATTCCTGAACGAGATAGAAAAACTGGTCGTCTTTTCCCCGTTGTAGGTTGGGAATACTGAGTTGAAAAAAGGCAAATAAGTCAGGGATTTGGTCATTTTCGCTGCCCAGCTCCTCTAAGACTTCCGCCTCCCGCTCAAATAAATCTTGGGCGATTTTGAGCTGTTGGGGGTTTAAGTCGCCAGTAGGCTGAAACTGTTTTACCACACACTGACGCATGGCTGGAGTGTAGCGATCGCGTGCGAGAAACGCTGCCCCAAATCCGCCTTGCCCCAAGAGCTTTGAGGGAATATAGCGACCGACTAAAATTAACGGCATTCCGCAGCTAGTACAATACTTCTGCTGTGCTGTCTTGAGCGTGGCTCTGTCATCAAGATCGGCAAAGAAGTTTTGGGGACGGGGGCAGTGGGGACGGGTGCAGTGAATTTCCATTTTAAGAGAGCGTCGGTACTAAGAAGTAGGCCCTAAGCAAGCATTGAAAGGCACTCTACAAGCAAATCACTGATTTTTTTTCTTTCTCTTCTCACTTTAGCTTTGCAGCCCTCTGGCTTGACGCTGGACACCTGGGTGCCCTAAAAGCCTCCTGTTAACGTCCTACGGGTTAAGAAGAAGCTGCCTTAAATGCCTGTGTAGCGATCGCCGACGGGACGACTGCTGTTTCTTGCCATCCATGATGGGCGAATTCCGGAAGAATTTCGCGGCTGAAGGCTTCTGCTGCCTTGGAACGGTAGCGATGGGGATTGACAATTAAAGACAGCACTCGCTTGACAACCACGTCCTCTATGGGGGCACGGTGCAGGACACCCATTTGCAACTCTTTTTCAATGGCTGAAATTGAGACAAAGGAGGCACCGAGACCGGATTGTACAGCATTTTTAATTGCCTCAATTGAGTTGAGTTCCATCTCAACCTTGAGGCGTCTGGTATCAATACCACAGCGAGTTAGCACTTGGTCTATTACCTTGCGGATTGTGGATTGGGAGTCTAATGTAATGAACTGCAACTTGTACAAATCTTCTTTTTGGATCGTACCGATTTTTGCCAGAGGGTGAAAAACCGGCAAAATCAGTGCCAGCTCATCTTCAGCATAAGGAAGAATTTCTAAAGTTTCTTGAAGGTCAGCGGGAATTTCGCCGCCGATGATTGCCAAATCAACCTGTCCATTGGCGACACTCCAAGCGGTACGGCGTGTTGAGTGAACGTGCAATTGAACGGCAACATCGGGATACCGCTGCCGGAATAACCCAATCATGCGGGGCAACAGATAGGTTCCCGTCGTCTGAGAAGCCCCTACAATCAGGGTACCGCCCTGGAGATTTTGCAAGTCTTCAATGGCGCGGCAGGTTTCCTGGCAAAGGGTGAGAATTTTTTCTCCATAGCTCAAAAGTAGGTGTCCCGCTTCTGTTAGCTGGGCACGGCGTCCCCCTCGGTCAAATAACGGCACATCCAACTGCCGCTCTAAGTTTTGCACCTGTAGGCTGACTGCGGGTTGTGAAACGTACAAGCTATCAGCGGCACGTTTAAAACTCCCCTCAGCAGCGATCGCTTTGAGAATGCGGAGTTGATCTAGAGTGAATGGAAGGTCAGACATACAGCTAAACCACCAGAGAAAGGAGCAACTGAGGCAACCAAGGATTCTTAGAAAATGGTGTTTGACTTAATCGATGGATTGCACTTAACGAATGTGTAAGCCTCTGCTGACATCGACAGTAACACAACAAGGGATCAAGTCCCTCTCCAATCCTTGCTAGGATGGGATGTTCTGCAATTATTTCAACTTTTATGAAGTTTTCAACTTGGCTGACTTCCAGCCATTTTGTGATGGCTGGCTTGCTATTGGGGTTTGCGATCGCTCACAGTGGATTAGCCGCATTACGCCCTTGGGGTGAGCAACGCATTGGTCCAAGGCTCTACCGGGTTCTATTTGCCCTAGTGAGTCTCCCATTGGCGATCGTATTAATAATTTACTTTTTTAATCACCGCTATGATGGCTGGCAGATGTGGCAGGTTCAGGGGACTCCCGGTATTCAATCCCTTGTCTGGGTTCTATCCGCCATTTCTTTTCTTTTTCTTTATCCGGCAACCTTCAACCTCTTGGAAATTGCTGCCCTCCAAAAGCCCCAAGTTCACCTGTTTGAGACGGGTATCATTCGCATCACCCGACACCCCCAAATGGTAGGACAGGTAATCTGGTGTATTGCCCACACTCTCTGGATTGGTACGACCTTCACCCTGCTAACCTCACTAGGGTTAATATTGCACCATCTTTTTGCCGTCTGGCATGGTGACAGACGCCTCTTGTCACGGTATGGTGATGCTTTTGAGGCAGCGAAAGATCGCACCTCGGTTATTCCCTTCTTGGCGATTCTCCAGGGGCGTCAGACGATCAAATGGGAGGAGTTTGTCCGTCCTGCTTACCTGGGAGTCCTCGGTTTCATCTTGCTGCTGTGGTGGGTACATCCCCTTCTCATCCAAGCGACAGGAAAGGTCAACTTGTAATACGGTAGTGTTACAAAGGCT
Source organism: Leptolyngbyaceae cyanobacterium (assembly GCA_036703965.1). Lineage (GTDB taxonomy): Bacteria > Cyanobacteriota > Cyanobacteriia > Cyanobacteriales > Coleofasciculaceae > DATNQP01. The sequence goes on along the minus strand of DATNQP010000035.1, from coordinate 4,830 downwards.
GAACAAGCGTAATACAAGTAATACAGAGATTTTCTTTGAGCAAATGATCCCAATTGGATGTAGCATGATCCCAAACATTTGAAAAAAGCGCATATATTTAGAGGGATCATGGTGTTGTCTCTGAACGAACGGACTTTTAGACAAGAAGTTTTAGAATGTTCCATGCCCGTTCTGGTGGATTTTTCGGCACCCTGGTGCGGACTGTGCCGGGTAATTCAACCAATGCTTCGGGAGTTTCAGTCGGAATGGAGCGGACAGGTCAAATTAGTGAGGGTCAATGCGGATGAAAATCTGAGGCTTGCCACAACCTATCGACTTAAGTCTCTGCCGACATTGCTCTTATTTGACAGGGGTCAAGTTGTTCAGCGACTGGACAGCTTCCATGGGCGGGATGAGGTGCGAATGGCGCTCAAAAAACTTATGGTGAATTCGCTACCCCATTCGGCTTAAACAAGTGATTGGGGATTGGGGATTAGGGATGGGGAAGAAGAGGAGGACGTTGAACTTCTTAATTCAGAACTCAAAACTCATTCCCAGCCCCCAGTCCCCAGCCTCCTAGAATTAAACTTTTCTATGTATAACCATCGGTAGAACCAATCAACCGATGGTTTTTGTACTTTGTAGTTGCTTTGACTTTCCGTTCATGGCAACTTTTTTTGACTAGGTATATTTCGCAATTGTTAACGTTTTGCCAGAATAGTAACGAAATCTAAAGTAGGCACTAGTAATGGAACCGCTTTATCAATATGCCTGGCTGATTCCAGTGTTGCCCTTGGCGGCGGCAATGGTGGTTGGTCTGGGGCTAATCTCACTCAACAAAGCAACCAACCGTCTGCGGCAGTTGAACGCTGTATTTATCGTCTCCGTCTTGGGGGCAGCGATGGTTCTGTCCTTTGCTTTACTCTGGAGTCAAATCCACGGACACGCGCCTTTTACCCGCACTCTGGAGTGGGCAGCGGCTGGAAATTTTCACCTGATGATGGGCTATACCATCGATCACTTGACAGCGTTGATGCTAGTGATTGTGACAACAGTAGCCTTTTTGGTGATGATCTACACCGATGGTTACATGGCTCACGATCCGGGGTATGTTCGTTTCTATGCCTATTTGAGTCTGTTTAGCTCCTCAATGTTGGGTCTGGTGGTCAGTGCCAACCTGGTGCAAATTTATATTTTCTGGGAACTGGTCGGCATGTGTTCTTACCTGCTGGTCGGATTCTGGTATGACCGTAAGCCAGCGGCAGATGCTGCTCAAAAAGCTTTCGTCGTCAACCGTGTAGGCGACTTTGGACTATTGTTGGGGATTCTGGGGCTTTACTGGGCAACAGGTAGCTTTGAGTTTGATGTAATCGGTGCCCATTTAAAAGCTTTTGTTGAATCAGGTTACTTGAGTGCGGGTCTAGCAGCGCTATTTGCTGTTTTGGTGTTTTTAGGTCCGGTAGCGAAATCAGCGCAATTTCCTCTACACGTCTGGTTACCGGATGCGATGGAAGGTCCAACCCCCATTTCCGCCCTGATTCACGCGGCAACGATGGTGGCGGCTGGGGTATTTTTGATTGCCCGGATGTACCCCGTGTTTGACGGCATCCCACTAGTGATGAATGTTATCGCGTGGACGGGAGCGTTTACAGCGTTTTTAGGTGCCTCAATCGCTATTACTCAAAATGACATCAAGAAGGGTCTAGCCTATTCCACCATCTCCCAGTTGGGTTATATGGTAATGGCGATGGGTATTGGAGCCTATACGGCTGGATTATTCCACCTGATGACCCACGCTTATTTCAAAGCCATGCTGTTCCTCGGTTCGGGTTCAGTCATTCATGGCATGGAAGCTGTAGTCGGTCACGACCCAGCTTTGGCGCAGGATATGCGGCTGATGGGGGGCTTGCGTAAGTTTATGCCCATTACTGCCTTAACGTTCTTAATTGGTACTCTAGCAATTTGTGGAATTCCGCCCTTTGCTGGATTCTGGTCGAAAGATGAAATCTTAGGAAGCGCTTTCGAGGCAAATCCTGCGCTTTGGGTGATTGGCTGGTTAACCGCAGGACTGACGGCTTTCTATATGTTTCGGATGTATTTCTCAACCTTTGAGGGAGAGTTCCGGGGTAAGAACGCCCAAATCAGGCAGCAACTTCTAGCAGAAGCTGGTAGACCAGTAGTGGCTTTTGGTCCGGGTGCAATGGATACAAGAGAATTAGCACGCGAGACGGATCATGAGCATGACCCCGGTCATCACAGCGAGTTTCCTCATGAGTCACCGTTAACCATGACGCTGCCGTTGCTAGTGCTGGCGGTGCCTTCGACGTTGATTGGTTTGGTGGGGATGCCCTTTGATAACTACTTTGAGGAGTTCATCCACCCGGCTGGGGAAGCCGTTGCGGAAGTGGTAGCAGAGGCAGAGGCGTTTAACTTAACGGAATTTCTAATTATGGGTGGTAGTTCCGTGGGGATCGCCTTGATTGGGATTACCGTTGCTTCCCTGATGTACTTAAGGGGTAAGATTGACCCAGCCGCGATCGCCCAAAAAATTAAGCCACTGTACGAGTTTTCTCTCAATAAGTGGTATTTCGACAACATTTATCACAAAGTCTTCGTGCTAGGGTTGCGTCGGATAGCACGGCAGATTATGGAAGTGGACTACCGAGTCGTCGATGGTGCGGTCAACTTAACGGGATTTTTCACGCTATTGAGTGGTGAAGGACTGAAATACCTGGAAAACGGTCGCGCCCAATTCTACGCTCTGATTGTCTTTGCGGCAGTACTAGGTTTGGTTATTGTCTCTGGGATTACCTAAAACGTTGTTAGTTGTTAGTTGTTAGTTGTTAGTGGTTGGATAATTTGTTGGTTACGAACAGAAACTACCCAAGCAAGTTCTAACCGCTAACAACCAGAAACTGGCAACCCTGACTGAGTGACCTTTCATAGCAACGAGAACACTAAAAACTAACAACTGAAAATGAACCTGACAGATTTTCCCTGGTTAACGACGATTATTCTGTTCCCGATTGCAGCATCATTATTCATACCCCTGCTGCCTGACAAGAATGGCGTTTGGGCGCGCTGGTACGCCCTGATTATCGGGCTGATCGATTTTGCTCTGATTGTTTATGTCTTCGGCAGCCAGTATGACTTTGCCAATCCAGGACTCCAACTGGTAGAAAAATACTCCTGGGTACCGCAGCTAGACTTGAATTGGTCAGTGGGGGTTGATGGCATATCGATGCCTCTGGTTCTGCTCACAGGCTTTATGACAACGTTAGCAACGTTGGCAGCTTGGCCCGTGACGTTCAAGCCGAAGCTGTTTTACTTCCTGATGCTGGTAATGTACGGTGGACAAATTGCCGTATTTGCTGTCCAGGATATGCTGTTGTTCTTCCTGGTTTGGGAACTGGAGTTAATTCCGGTTTACTTAATGTTGTCGATTTGGGGCGGCAAAAAGCGTCTTTATGCAGCAACGAAGTTCATTCTCTACACAGCGGGGGGTTCGCTGTTTATTTTGGTAGCTGCCTTGGCGATGGCATTCTACGGGGATACCGTAACATTTGATATGCGATCGCTTGCCCTCAAGGACTATGCCCTTAACTTTCAACTGCTACTCTACGCTGCCTTCCTGATTGCCTACGGCGTCAAGCTTCCGATATTCCCGCTGCATACCTGGCTCCCGGATGCTCACGGTGAAGCAACAGCACCCGTGCATATGTTACTAGCCGGTATTCTGCTGAAAATGGGCGGTTATGCTCTAATTCGGATGAATGCTGGGATGCTCCCCGATGCCCATGCTGTCTTTGCGCCAGTATTGGTAATTCTAGGTGTCGTTAATATCGTTTATGCGGCTTTGACTTCTTTTGCCCAGCGCAACCTCAAGCGGAAGATTGCCTACTCCTCCATTTCCCACATGGGCTTTGTGTTGATTGGTATTGGCTCATTTACCGATTTGGGATTAAGTGGGGCAGTCCTGCAAATGGTTTCCCACGGTTTAATTGGAGCAAGTCTCTTTTTCTTAGTGGGAGCAACGTATGACCGGACGCACACCCTGATGTTGGATGAGATGGGGGGCGTTGGTCAAAAGATGAAGAAGATTTTCGCCATGTGGACGGCTTGTTCGCTAGCCTCTTTGGCATTACCGGGGATGAGCGGGTTTGTGGCGGAGTTGATGGTATTTGTCGGCTTTGCCACAAGTGATGCTTACAGTTCCACCTTCAAGGTAATCGTGGTGTTCCTAGCAGCCGTTGGGGTAATTCTTACTCCAATCTATCTGCTGTCTAATCTCCGGGAGATTTTCTATGGTCCGGAAAACAAGGAACTGACTTCTCACGAAGTTCTCCAGGATGCCGAACCGCGAGAGGTGTTTATCGTCGCCTGTCTGCTGGTGCCGATGATTGGTATTGGCTTGTATCCCAAGATGCTGACTCAGATCTATAGCGCTACGACGGAGCAGTTGACGGTGCGGCTGCGTAATTCCGTGCCGACCCTAGCTCAATCAGCTGTGGCAAAGGGGAATGTCTCAGCTTTGTCTAAGCGTGCGCCCGTGATTGGTGTTAGTAATGCACCCCCCCAGGCGGTTCGTTAGTCGTTGACATTCCAAACGCATTTTTGTAATATAGGATTGGTAGTATGCCAATCCTATACGCTTTTATAGTGAATTGCTGTCAAACAGCCAAAACCCCTCGCCACCTATTTTTTAAAACTTATTAGGTTTTCTGCGATCGCCACAGCCCCCCACAACGGCGCATCATCTCCCAGTACAGCAGGTACAATTTCAAAATCTACTTCGGGTAAAGCCGTTTCACGCGCCACTCGTCGCACCACGTCCCAGAATCGCTCCCCGGC
>DATNQP010000034.1:0-3997 GCA_036703965.1 Leptolyngbyaceae cyanobacterium | reverse complement strand
TATATTTTGACCAACATGGAGAGCGAGAAAGTTGCATTGAAAGCTTATCAAAGCCGAGCTGGCATTGAAGCAATGTTTAAAGATTGTAAGACAGGAGGTTATAACTTGGAGGGCAGTCATGCCAGTAAAGAGCGATTAATTAACCTGGTATTACTGATAGCAATCGCTTACCTTTGTGCCATTGTTCAAGGAAGAGAAATTAAGCAGAAGAAGGTACAGAAATATGTGGGGCGAGTTAAGGAATATCGTCGGAGGTACAGAAGACACAGTACCTTTTGGGTTGGGTTATACGGTGAACTCTGGCTGAGTTCTTTGGAGTTGTGTCCAGATTTAGTAGCACAGTTAATGCGATTGAAACCTAATAAGCGAGCACATTTTCAGCGGGGTCAACGAGCTGCAAAGCTCATCCAGTCTTTAACCTGACGGGGTTGTCACCCCGTCAGAAACTCCAGATTAAATCATTGGCATCTGATGCTCCGCTGAGTATTGGCTCGATTGTGAATAATATTCACCTGCGGGAAGAACAGCTCGAAGAGTATATAAGACTTCTTGACTATCTCATCAAAATTAACCGTGAATTTGGTTTGGATCTTCGATATCCAAAGATTTTCGATGCTTACGCGGAGAATACAGCAAGATTAATCGTCTCTGCTATTGAGCATGGACAAGTTGAATATTCGAGGGGGATTATCCGGTTTAATGATAGGCGGCAGGATGCACTTGAACTTATAAAGAGGTTACGCACAGGAGAACCATTGCAATTAGCAGTTGATCAAGAGAGAAACTACCCGCTTCTAGGTCAGGCTTTGCCTATGGGCAAAAGTAGGATTATTTTTGAAAACATATTTCCTATTGATGGTCTACCAGCGCTGGAACAAGCAGTCCAAGATCTTGGAGAGTCAAATAAGCTCCAGATTGCTCTTCAATATGATTGGGCAATCGAAAGTTTTCTACGATGGCTTCCAGAAACAACAGAGGAGACCGATGGCAACCACTCAAGTGTGTTTGGGTAGCCCCTGACATTCATCAAACGGTGCGATCGCCTTTACCCTACCATAAGTGCGATCGCCTCGGGTCGAAACAATGTGGAGAAAGTAGGCAGCGTACAGGTGATACTGAAAACGCGATCGCTCAATCCGAAGTTAAAACTGACACCATCTTCTAACTGAACTGCTGAGAGCGTTGCAGGAACAATACAGGAATCTCAGGACGCCCACCCCAGTGCAGATGAACGTAGGAGGCGTGTAACTGATGCACTCGCCAGCCTTCCGTAGCTGCCTTACCCTCTCCTCTTTGGTCATATCCCCGTAGCTCAAACAAGGGTTTCTCAGGCGTTGCCGTTAGCTGGGAGTGATGAAACTCATGCCCCCAAACTGTTGCACCAATGGGTAACAGTGGACTGTTTTGCAAAGCCTTTGCCTGTCGATATCCTACGGTGAGACGCTTGTCCATCACCGTTGTTGTCGGCAATACTCCCACCATCGACCAAGACTGCCTCTCGAAATCAGTAATCTGCTCGCACAAATACATTAACCCCCCACACTCAGCATACGTTGGCATTCCTGTCAATATAGCCTTTCGCACTGACTCACGGGCACTGGTATTTTCAGCCAGTTGTTGGGCAAAGACTTCGGGAAAACCGCCACCCAAGTAAAGTCCCTGAATATCCGCAGGCAAAGCCTCATCCGTAAGTGGACTCCAGGGAACCAACTCAGCGCCTAGTTGTTGCAAGATATCCAGATTGTCCTGGTAGTAGAAACTAAAAGCGCGATCGCGTGCAATTGCTAGTCGGATGGGGATATTGGTTTCTCCCTGCATCCTTAAGACCCCCCTTAGCCCCTCCTCACTAAAGTTCCGGTTATCAAGGGGGGGAAAAGAGTAGGAATTCAAAATCTCGCCTCCCCTTAGTAAGGGGGGGCTGGGGGGGGTGAGTAGGGGCAACAAGCGTTCCCAGTCAAAGCAACTGTCTCCGAGTTGAGCAAGTTGGTCAAACAGGACATCTAGCTGAGTCATTTCGGCGGTGGGGACTAAGCCAAGATGGCGATCGGGAATCGTGATAGTATTCTGACGCCGCAACACTCCCAGTAGTGCTAGTTGCAAGGGTTCCAAGGCGTCTTTGAGGAGTTCTAAATGGCGATCGCTTCCGACCCGGTTCAGAACCACACCCGCTAGCTGTATTCTAGGGTCAAAGGTTTTATAGCCATGAGCGATCGCGGCAACCGAGCGAGACAATCGACTGCAATCCAACACTAATAGCACTGGCAGTTGCAACAGCCGCGCTATATGAGCTGTACTCGCCCAATCATCTCGCCCTGATGCTCCATCAAAAAGCCCCATCACCCCTTCAATCAGGGCGTAATCTACTCCTTGGACATGACGGGCAAAACAGTCCTGGACGTAAGTTTCCGAGGTTAGCACCAGGTCTAAATTCCGACAAGGACGCCCTGTAACCCGCTGATGAAACATTGGGTCAATGTAATCTGGTCCAACTTTGAACGATTGAACCCGTTGAGACTTCCGGCACAAAGACGAGAGTAGGGCGAGTGTGACAGTTGTCTTACCCACCCCACTACGTTCACCAGCGATGACTAGAGCCATAGTTATTGGTTGTTGGTCATTGGTTATTTGTTATTAGCTTTCCAAGGAACAACAAACAACAAACAACTAATTCGCTAATTTCAGAACTTCAGCCGTAACCGCCAAACTTTCTTCAAAAAGCACCTCACGACCCCAACCTTGCAATTGCTGACTCAGCAACTGTTCCGTCTTTTGGTCAAATAGCGGCGTCACCTGCTGAATGCGGCAAGCCTGGGCACCGCCACCCGCCTCCATTCGCATACAACCCATTGTTTCGGAACACAATACGGTACAGCAGTCCGCCTCGTCGTTGGTCGAACCCAAGCGCAGGCTAATCAAGTCGCCAGCAACATCGCCCACGTCAGCAGTGGGAATTCCTGCCAACTCTGCTTCAACGGTACGCTGGTCTGAGGTTGTAAATTTAATCCGCCTCAGGTCGTAATCGCCACCCTCTTTCTGATACGACGCGGGACGCCACTGGAGGCGACTTGCCAACCAACCCAAGAACATAAGCGCTTGAGCTTGATTACCTTGCTCGTAATCGATAGTTACTTGGTCAACCTCTTTGAGAGCCGCACGCCGCTCTGGTGGGTCAAAAGCCGCCGCCGTCAATTCTTGCCATGCCGCCAACCGTCGCCAGTTGAGGTCGGCAATGGGCGTTCCTTCTTCGATCAGGCTCTGTATCCGCAATAAATCTTTCTCTGAGTCGTTGAAGGAACTAGAGTCAATAATCACGTTATTGCTAAGTTCTGCTAGTCGCTTGAACAGACCGTACTCACAGTCAGGCGTTGCTTTCCACCAGATAAACTTGGGAAGCTCCCCAATCATCAGCGCTGAAATCATCCCAACGTTACGTTCTAAGGCTGCCGCCGTGCCGCGTAGGGTGATGTATTCGCAGCAGACGAGCGTACTCTGACTGTGCTTCTGAACGGGGCAAGAGGCAGATACCTGAGCAGTAACGCCTTGATCTTCACCGGTGATCGGACAAAGGGCAATAATCCGACAGGGGTTGGAAGCCGCGATCGCATCTGCAATTCCCGACCCTTCCAGATCTGGGGAATACTTTAGGCGATCTGCTTGCAGCAGCGCTTCGCTATCGCTTCCTTCTACACTCCCTGCCCCACCTTGGGCGAGCTTTTGAGCATACTCTTCCCGCAGTTTTGCCTTGGTGCTGTCGTCTGCACTACCCGTTCTCGGCAATCCATAGGCTTTCTGTGCCGCCTTGAGTGCCGATACCATGCGCGGTCCGAGAATTCCGTCAATCGGACCGGTGTAATATCCCAGTGCTGCCAAGAGCTGTTGGGTTTCTTCTGGTTCATAGACAATCAAACTAAACGTTGATGCCCGTATGGCTGAGGGAAAATCGCCATATTCACCACTTCCACCATAGCTTTGCCAGATTTGATGAAGTTCCGCCTCA
>DATNQP010000033.1:0-8912 GCA_036703965.1 Leptolyngbyaceae cyanobacterium | reverse complement strand
CGAACGTTCGACTTCGTCGCGCTAATGCACGAGAAGCTACTATCACCAGAAGTTAATCTAAGAGGCAACAATGACTCACTTTCCCCTCCAGGACTATGACCAAGTCACTGATCCAAAGGTAAAGGCAGTCTACAACGAAATTCTGGCTGAACTCGGATTTGGCATCGTCCCCAATCTGTTCAAATCGATGGCAATCAGCCCCGACTTTTTGGAAGCCAGCTGGAAAAAGTTCCGCTCGACCATCCTACAGGGAGAGGTACCTCGTACTATTAAAGAGATGATCGGCATTGCCATTTCTCAAGCAAATGGTAGCCGGTACGCACTTGAAGTCCATCTCCACGGGTTATCAGTACTGGGGATTGGGGAAGAAGTTCTCCAGACGCTCGTTCGTGACTTTGCCAACTGTCCACTGCCTGAGCGCGAAAAAGCGGTTATTAGCTTTGGCTTACTGGCGGCCACCAAGCCCCGTAAGTTGACGGATGCAGACTACCAATACCTGCGAGAGTTGGGACTGGAGCAATCAGAGATTTTTGAGCTTATTGCCACGGCTAACTTATTTACAGAAGTCAATCAATATACAGATGCGATCGCTCTAGAAATCGACCAGTTATGAGTTTTGACCCCGTTTCAAGGAATGGCAGGAGGAGCGAAGCTCAGGATCGTGAACAACTCATACAAACAACCCGACGCCTACTTACAGAAGTCCAGGCACTTTCCAGCCGCATTGCCGCCGTTAATGAAATTGCCAATGCCATTAACCGTTCCCTAAATTTGGATGAAATTTTGCGGATAGTGGGCAAACAAGCCAAGTGGTTGCTGGACTTCCAGCACTGTAGTGTCTGTCTCCAGAACTCAGATCATTCGTATCGCCTCGTGACGCTGTTTGGTCCACCCGTGGCGTGCAATTCCTGTGCCTGTCTAGATGACAACCCTATTAGTCGCGCCCTAAACACGGGACAAGCCCAGCTGAACCCTGAAGATTACAGCCGTAGTTTTCTGGACGCCTACGCCTCGCAAATCATTATCCCGCTTGAAAGTGAACAACAAGTGATTGGTTCAATCAATTTTGCGACAACGCCTCCGCCCACCTACACTCGGGAAGATTTACGCATCGGCTACTTACTAGCTTTGCAAGTATCAGCCGCTATCCGGAACGCTAAGCACTTTGAGGGGATGAATCTGCTATTCGAGGAGATGAACCAGTTGTACTCTCAACTAGAGGCGGAAAGACGCAAGTCTGACGACCTACTTTTGAATATTCTTCCCCTGAAGATTGCCAATGAGCTGAAGCAAACTGGCAAAGTCAAACCTATTCATTATGAGTCTGCCTCAGTTCTATTTAGTGACTTCAAGGACTTCTCAAAATTAGCGGAACAGCTATCCCCAGAAGAGCTAGTTAATGAGCTTGATTATTGCTTTTCTTACTTTGATATGGTCATCGAAACCCACAATTTGGAAAAGTTGAAGACTATTGGGGATAGTTATATGTGTGTTGGCGGAATCCCCACCCCTAGACCTACCCATGCTATTGATGCTGCACTCGCCGCCTTACAAATTCAAGCTTTTATGGGCTGGCGGCGACAAGAGAAAATTCAAAACAATCAACCCTATTGGGAAACCCGAATCGGCATCCACTCAGGACCCTTACTAGCCGGTGTTATTGGGAAGAAAAAGTTTACTTACGATGTGTGGGGCGACGCCGTTAATACGGCTGCCAGAATAGAATCATCGGGTCTTGCTGGTGCTATCAATATTTCAAAATCTACGTTTGATTTAATTAAAGACTTTTTTGAATGTGAATATAGGGGGAAAATTGCTGTAAAAAACAAAGGGAATATTGATATGTATTTTGTTATTCGTATCAAAAAGCATCTTTCTCTCGATCCACTGGGGTTATTGCCAAATGATGAATTTAATGCCCTTTATTCAACAAAAAATAAGGTTAAGGATTTGTGAGCAGCGACCACCAGTCACTGCTCACTGCTTACTGTTGATTTCTGCCTGCCCTCGCTAGAAGTTGTAACTCAGAACTTGAATCACTGGCTCATTCTGGGGCAAATCAGCTGAATTAATAGTTATCGTGTCACTATTGACACGGCGCACCTTCATTCCATCCATCAACCCCAAGAAATCATCCACCGTCACAATTTCGCAGGCTGAGCCATCAGCCGCCTGGGTACGGAAATGAGTCGGAATTACCACTTTGGGATTGAGGACATTAACTGCCTGCTTAGCTTCTTGCGGATCATAGGCTTTAGGGCCACCGCCGACTGGCACGAGTGCTAAATCGGGACTCCCCATTAAAATTTTCTGCTCCAGCGCAATTGGTGCTGCTGCGCCTCCCAAATGTAGAATCTTGATGCCACTTTGAGTCCATTGCCAAGCCACATTGCTGCCAAATCGTCGTCCACCAACGCGATCGTGAGCAAGGCTAATTCCTTGTAGTTGTATTCCACCCACCTGATAAACCCCCGGTTCATACAGTATCCGGGGATTCCCTGGCAGCCCTTCAGCGGCACCTTCGTCCAACAGTTGACTACTAATTAGCACTAAGTCTGCTGCCACCTTCGGTGCGCGATACCCCTGTGTGCAGCCGAGTGTGCGAAATGGATTCACCAAAACTCGCGAACCCCCGCCACTAAAAAGAAAGCAAGTATGCCCAAGCCATTGCACTGAAAGCGTGCCACTCCCAGTCTCAGCCTGAGACGACATAAATCCAGACGCTAAACCCGTTCCAATTGTCGTGAGTAACCCAGCACTCGCATAGCGCATCAACTGTCGCCGTTTCATGTTTTGTTGAATTAATCTCCGTTGATTACACTGACATTAATTGATGACGCGATGCTGGAAGTGATTCCAGGAAGTTTCGCAATAGCTGTTTACCGGAAGAGGTGAGAATACTCTCCGGATGAAATTGGACGCCTTCAAGGTGCGGATAGTTCCGGTGTCTGACACCCATAATTGTTCCATCCTCAACCCAAGCTGTAATTTCCAGAACATCTGGACAGTAATCCCTATCAATCACCAAACTATGATACCGAGTCGCTGTAAAGGGATTGGCTAATCCCCGGAAGACGCCAACGCCCGTATGATGAATCTCAGAAGTCTTGCCATGCATCAAAACAGGTGCTGAGACAATTCTCCCGCCAAATACTTGACCCATGCTTTGATGACCCAGACAAACTCCTAGAATCGGCAGCTTCGCTCCTAACTGGCTAATCAACGACCCAGAAACCCCCGCATCTTCAGGACGGCCTGGACCCGGAGAAATCACCACACCATCGGGCTGGAGCTTTTCGATTTGCTCAAGGTCAATTTTGTCATTACGGTAGACCTGAATTTCCGAAGCTACAGGTAATTCAGCCCCTAGCTCTCCCAAATACTGTACCAGGTTGTACGTAAAACTGTCGTAGTTGTCAATAACAATGATCACAACGAAGACTCCTTAGGACCGAGTCCTGAGAACGCAGCCTCAACTCTCGCTCCTGTGAACTCGTTAATTTTAAGATTACTATTGCAGAACTGACTGAATTAATGCAAATAGTGGCGGGAGTAATAGCGACCCAGCGACAAACACGGCAGCAATCGCCGAGATGAGCACCGCCCCAGCTGCACAGTCTTTCGCAATTTTGGCAAGTTCATGGTAAGTCTGTTTAACGGTTAAGTCAACAACTGACTCAATCGCCGTATTTAACAACTCCAGTGCCAGCACAAGCCCACTCGTCAGGCAAATCACTGCAATTTCTACCGGCCTTAAATGTAAAAAGACACCCAAGCTAATTGCTAAGGTGCCTATCACAGTGTGAATGCGAAAGTTGCGTTGGGTAATAAAGGCATAACTGAGTCCAGCCCAAGCATATTTAAAACTAATCAGTAAACTGGGGGCAATCCGCCAAGCTAAGTCCCGGTTTCGTTTTATCACTGGATCAGGTTGATTCGGTGTCGGCATCGACAGGTCTTGAGACATAGAAAGGGAATTCGACGTGACAAACTTGTGGGAAGAAGACGGAGCCTTTTGGAACACCATTGATTTTTAATTCCATCTTAGGGGGACAGTGCCAAAATTTCAGAGTTTACTAGACTTGGAGAGTTAAGTTTACAATCTGAAGTAAAGTTTCCTGTTGATTAAGCATTTCCATCAGACTTTCTTCATCTGGATGATCCCACCCCAAAAGATGCAGTAAACCGTGGGTGGCCAGCCAAGCTAGTTCTGTTTGTAAGGAATGCCCTTGTTGTTTAGCCTGGCGATGAGCTGTATCAACAGAGATAACAACATCACCGAGATACAAAGGCACAGACAACTGTATTTCATTCGGTAACTGAGGAGAGTTTACCTCCAATGCTGCAAAAGCGAGTACGTCTGTTGGTTGATCTTTTTGACGGTACTGAGCATTAAGTGCCTGAATTTCAGTATCGTCGGTGAGACGAAGACTGAGTTCATAGGCGTTAGCAGGCGGAATCTCTGATTTTAGAGTCTCTAGCCATTGGTAGAACCAGTTTTCCCAGGTTGGGGTCGAAATTGGGCAGGGAAGTTCGTCAGCAGCGCTAGCAACTGACCCAGAGGTGGTGAAGTAATAATCTTGCACGCTCACTTCGACTTGCACACTCAGCTTCTCCTAAGGTTTTGCTCCTGGGAATTTAACGGGTTAAGTAAGCAAGACTAACAAGCACAGCCAATAGACCAGCCGTTGTCAAGAAAAAGTGTTTTAAAGATTTACCTCGCTTGCGCACCATGTTGCGCATTGCTAGTTTTACGTAGCTGGGATCAGCTTTAGTTGAGTCCAATGTCGATGGGCTTATAGTGACTCCCTGACTTTGTTCTCGGACTTCTGATGGTGAAGATGGGTTACTCATAAGAGGCGCTAAGCGTAGCTTAAAGTTTATTTTATGACTTTAATGTAACAGTTGACTTAACAATTATTTGCAACTTTCTCGATAACTGTGCAAAAGTTCAGTGCGATCGCTTCTGTGTCAAGCGATCGCCTCAATTCCAAAGTGAAGGCTTAAAGCACGGCATATGGAAGCTTTACGTCAGCTGATTTTCCTGGCGGAGGTAGGCTTCAATGAATGGATCGAGGTCGCCGTCAAGGACATCGCTGACCGCTGTTGTCTCAACATTAGTGCGTAAGTCTTTCACCATCTGGTAAGGATGGAAGACATAGTTGCGAATTTGGTTACCCCAAGCCGCTTCTACCATGTCCCCTCGAATTTCGGCAATTTCTTGTGCGCGTTGCTCTTGAGCAATGATCAGCAGCTTGGCTTTAAGAATAGCTAGGGCTTTTTCTTTGTTTTGCAGCTGACTTCGCTCCTGGGTACAGCGCACAGCTACACCCGTGGGAACATGCACAATCCGCACAGCCGTTTCCACCTTGTTGACATTTTGCCCACCCTTACCGCCAGCACGGGACGTTGTGACTTCTAAATCTTTCTCTGGAATGTCAAGCTCAACAGAATGATCCACTGCTGGCATTACTTCCACACCCGCAAAGCTAGTCTGCCGCTTGCCATTCGCATTAAAGGGAGAAATCCGTACAAGCCGATGTGTTCCCTTCTCTGCTTTTAGATAGCCATAGGCACGGGGACCCTCAACTTCCAGGGTGACAGACTTAATACCAGCTTCGTCTCCTTCAGAGAGTTCCGCCAGTTGTACTTTGTAACCGTGCTTCTCTGCCCAACGGGTGTACATTCGCAGTAGAATCTCCACCCAATCTTGAGCATCAGTACCACCAGCACCCGCATTGATAGTGAGAACGGCACCTTTGGCGTCGTAGAGACCAGATAGCAGCTGTTCCAACTCCCAGCGATCCAGTTCATGGTTCAGCTGAGTCAGGTTCGTGTCGGCTTCTTCCAGTAGTGACGCGTCAGATTCTAGTTCTAGCAGTTCCAAAACGGCTTTGGCGTCTTCCAGGCGGGTTCGCCACTGGTCGTACTGCTGAAGGTTGGATTTGAGGTCGTTTAGTTCTTGAAGTGTTTTCTGGGCAGAAGTCTGGTCGTTCCAAAAATCAGGTTGAGCGGCCAGCTGCTCCAAGTCTTGAATTTTCGCGGTTACAGCTGCGATGTCAAAGATAGTCCTGGGTTTTACCCAGGCGCTCTGACAACAGTTCGACTTCGCGTTTGATATCTAATGCTTCGATCATGATTTCAATCCTTTGCTACCACTTAAGGGTTGCATTGTCGATCTTAACTAGAATCTGCCACATAGATCAAAATCGGGGTACAGATGGCTGTACCCCTACCCTACTAAGTCTATTGAACTCTAAGTTAGTCGCGACCGTTGATGGCGATGAGCAGCCGCAAAATAAAGATGAACAAGTTGATGTAGGTCAAATACATCGACAGTGCGGCGGGTAGATACTCGTCATTGCGGTAGGTGCGAGGCAGTATGTAGAAATCCACTACGGCAGCACCGGCAAATAGAAAGACGCCGATACCGGAGATGGCAATTTCTAACCAACTGGGAGTATAGACGCCAAAGAAGGAAAGCAGCAGCTGACCTACCAACACAACAACCAGGGCAATGATGCCTAGCTGTACTGTTTTGGTTAAGGCCATGCCGTCTTGCTCAGAGAGATTGGAGCCAATTTGTCGGGCGGCAATAAAGGTAACGCCACAGCCAAGAGCAGCAATACCAATTCCTTGCGGACCAACGCCCTGTGAATTCAAGGCAACATAGATTAAGCCGCTGAGGGTATACCCGGACAGCAGGCTGTAGGTAGCCAAAAGAGGCAGTGCGACGCTGTTTTTTCCTTTCTGGGCAACGCCACTAGCGACGAAGAAAAGAGCGAATTCCGCAATTAGGGCAACCCAGAAGGTTGTCATGAATAGCCCTGGATTGGAATCGAGAACGCCAAGACCTCCGTAGGTGCCGAGTGCGGTTAAGACAAGTCCGCCACCCAGATAGGGAAGAGCGTTGGCAATGACGTTAGGTCCAACTAGCGCTTGACCTCTAGCTTCACGAATCGCTTGACGAAAGTTGCTGGTGTTGCTCATGAGACTTCCTCTGAACTTTACCGAATCATTTACAAGCACAAATTGCTAATGATTTCTATTTTGACTGAGAACCGAAGCGATGAGCTAGGTGGAGAACCGACCTACTCTTGGTTTCTGTCTTCAGACAGACTCATGCGCCAGTGGGTGTCACAGCTGAAGTTTACGTATTTGTACGCACAGCCAAAGATCACAGGGCAGTTAATTCCGTAAAACAACGATGGTTTATTCGTTTTGCTGTACAGACAATGAGTTCAAGATTACTTGGTTAGACCAAGCATTTTGAGAGCGTAGGTTTCCACTGCTGGGATTTTTTGACGATGGCGACAACTATTGTGTGTTTTCGGGGAATGGAACTTTTTATTGCTTATTACCGGAATCCTTCTATAAAAGTTCGCAATCAGCTAGTACGGTTAAATGCTGGGTTAGTTAGGAAGATTGCTTATCGAGTCAGCCAGCAGTGTGCTGAACCTTATGAAGATTTGCAGCAAATGGGTTATCTGGGATTGATTCGTGCTGTTGAGCGGTTTAATCCCCATCAAGGCTGTGCTTTCAGTTCGTTTGCCGTACCTTACATTCGCGGTGAGATGCTACATTTTTTGCGAGATAAGGGTTCTCTTGTTAAGATTCCTCGTCGGTGGCAGGAACTTCAGCGGGAAGGGCAAAGAGTCAGTGAAGATTTAGCAGCAACCCTCGGACGCCTCCCCAAAGATGCTGAGATTGCTCAGGCGCTAAAGGTATCGCTCAAAGAGTGGCAGGACAGCAAGCTGGCAGCTCGAAATCGCTTGCCCTTAAGTATGGATGCAACGGTGGGTCAGATGGTTGATTACCCATTAACGTTGGGAGATATGCTGCCCGATACCCGCAACGAGGCTTTGCAGCATTGGGAAGAAGAAAGACAACAGCTGCAAGGAGCCATGAGTCAGTTGGAAGAGAAAACTCGCATGGCGATTGAGTTTGTGTGTTTACGGGAATTACCTCGTAAGGAAGTCGCGCAGCGCATTGGTGTTAGCCCAATGACGGTGACCCGACATGTACAAAGGGGAGTCAACGAGTTGATATCTCTATTACAACCTCAAACTTCTGAACGTCTTGCTAGTTGAGGGTAATATAGAATCCTTGCGGATGTTACGGAGTAATAGCCGAAAAGCAATGGCATACGCCAATGACTCAAACAAAATATGAGTATGCACCCGCACTGAGCTTAGCCAAAAATAAACGGGAAAATTTATCCCTCAACTCACTTTAGTTGGCAGCGTCTTTGTCGTTCTATCGTCCCATCTTACGCTTCATGTCGTTGAGTTCATCCTCCATTTCCCAACGCCGAAACTTTTCCTCTAAGGCATCGGCTCCACTAGAAGTCCTGTAACTGCTACTTTGGTTCCAACCCGAGGTTTGCGAGGCGTGTGCGTCTTGGGAGGGGACTCGCGCCTGAGCCTGAGAACTAGCACGCATAGCTTCTACCTCTTGAGCTTTTGCCCGCACTTCTTGCCGACGGGTTTGAATCTGACGCTGTAGTTCCTTAGCTTGTGTAATTCGCTGTTTAACGCCTTCCATCTGACCCCAGCGCTGGTTACCCTGACGTAATAGGGCAGCCTCTCGCTCCTGAGCACCTTGAGCTAGATCCTGTCTTCCAGCCGACTTCGCCTTGTCAATTCGCTCATGCCAGCGTTGAATATCTTGAGCGATGGAAAGAATTTCGTCCTGTAAGCCCTTTTGCTGTAACTGTAAGTCAGCGATTAGACGCAGGGTGTCTTCTTCTTGCTCCCGTAGCTGCTCCTCTATTGCCTGTAACTCTAGATGGGGATTATTGCGTATAAATTCCTCTAGGCGGTCTTCAAGAAACCGATTGAGATCATCAAATAAACCCACTGCGCCCCACTCCTAAGCTCAGGTATGTCCAACTATGTTAGCAATGCTTTGAA
>DATNQP010000032.1:0-5711 GCA_036703965.1 Leptolyngbyaceae cyanobacterium | reverse complement strand
CATCTACGTCTGGCGTCGTCAACCGAATATCCAGGTCAATTTCCGGCTCTAAAAGCGTCTGAATTGTCAACAAATCTTGCTCTGGGTCGCTTTGACCAGCAACGGGATTAAAGATGAGGCAGGCGGAACGCATGTGTTCTGTATCCTTATATCACGTTATTCTCTACTTCTACCCTGCAAGAGCGAAAATTTCTATCCTGCTAGAGTGACATTCATCGGGAGCACACGAGGCAGGGGGAGCAAGGGGAGCAGACGAGGCAGGGGGAGCAGGGGGAGATATTTGGGTCAGGTATTTCGTGAAATAGTGTTACAGGTAAAAAACTTATACTTCGAGCAGATTATCAGGTTTTACCCTGACCTATTGAGAGAGTTTAACGATTACCAAGATGAATTCGATGAAATCACTGCTTTGTCTTCTGATTGCTCCCGTTCTTGTTTTAGCCGCCTCAACACAGGCACTGGCAGCTATCCAGAAAAAAACTGTTGAATACAGAGACGGTAACACAGTTCTGGAAGGCTATCTCGCCTACGACGATGCAATTAAAGGAAAGCGACCAGGCGTTTTAGTCGTCCACGAATGGAACGGCTTGGGGTCTTATACAAAAAAGCGTACCGAGCAATTGGCAGAACTGGGTTATGTTGCCTTTGCGGTTGATATGTATGGCAAAGGAATCAGACCGAAGAATCGGGAGGAGTCAGGCGCACAGGCGAATATTTATCGCTCGAATCGGCAATTAATGCGATCGCGTGCTAAAGCTGGTCTGGTGGTATTACAACAAAATCCCCTAACTGACTCCAACCGCATCGCCGCGATTGGCTACTGCTTCGGCGGCGGTACAGTGCTGGAATTAGCACGCAGTGGGGCAAATATCGCCGGGGTGGTTAGCTTCCACGGCAACCTCGACACGCCCAACCCCAGTGATGCCAAAGCGATTAAGGCAAAGGTACTCGTTCTGCATGGTGCAAATGACCCATATGTTCCCGCTGAACAGGTTGCGGCTTTTGAATCAGAAATGCGTCAAGCGGATGTGGACTGGCAACTGATGGCTTATGGTGGTGCAGTGCATAGCTTCACCAACCCTGAAGCCGGTGATGACCCCTCCCAGGGGGCAGCGTACAATGAAGCCGTTGACAAGCGTTCTTGGGGAGCAATGAAGCAGTTTTTTGCGGAAATCTTCCGTTAGGGATTCTTAATTACAGCATTTTTCGAGTAGAGACGTTTTGTGTAGAGACGTTTTGTGTAGAGACGTTTTGTGTAGAGACGTTTTGTGTAGAGACGTTTTGTGTAGAGACGTTTTGTGTAGAGACGTTGCATTGCAACGTCTCTACAGGGTTTCGGCAACACGATTAAAGAGGGGTATGCCATAGGATCATCAAATCTATTGCGAGAACGGGAACCTTAAATGGCGCAAGCATTGCGCCCCTACAGGAACTGTTTGGAACTTCCTACCTGTCCTGACTACTCCTCAACTTCGGTGAGGCGGCGCATGTTTAGCACATCGGTCATTTTTCTGATTTGGCAGAAGCTGCTTTCCAGCTGTTTGTGGTCACGGATGTCGATGCACAGGTCGATGATCGCAGGCTTACCTTCTTGAGTTCTTACCTGGGCGTGGCGAACATTAATATTCTGGTCACTCAAGCGGGACAAGATATCTTTGAAGACGCCGACTCGGTCGATGACTTCCATTTGAATCTTGACGGGGTAAGTTTGAGGACGGCCGTTATCGCTATGTGTGGGATTCCAGCTGACGGGGATCATGCGATCGCCTGGTACATTTTCCACATTAGGACAGCCTTGCCGGTGAATCGAAATACCCCGCACGCGGGTAACGGTACCGATAATCGGTTCACCAGGAATAGGATTGCAGCAACCGGCAAGGTAATGGAGTAGTCCTTCGACACCAGCAATTGGTTCGTCCTTACCCGCACTGGTTGTTGGGAGTCTGGCAATGGGTGTTTGGGGAACTGGTGGTTCCTGCGGTTCAGCCGCAATGGGTTGCTTTGCTTTCACGGCTTCTCGCAGCCGCTTGACCACTAGGTTCAGTGTTACCTCACCGTAACCCAGAGCGGAAAGTAAATCTTCAACGCTATGGTAGTTACAGCGCTCTGCTACTGTCTGCATCGGCTCAGATTTCAGTAAAGCCTCAAATCCTTTCTTGCCGAGTTCCTTTTCTAGGAGTTCCCGACCCCGAGCGACATTTTCTTCACGATGCGATCGCTTGTACCACTGCCGAATCCGGTTTCGAGCACTGGGCGTCACCACAAAATTCAGCCAGTCTAGACTAGGACGGCTGTTTTTCTGGGTGATAATTTCGACGATGTCTCCATTCTTCAGAGGAGTATCCAGCACGCGCCACTGCCCATTGATGCGAACACCTGCGCAGTGGTTGCCTACCTCTGTGTGAATTCGATAAGCAAAGTCTACCGGCGTTGCCCCTCGACTAAGGGACACAACATCCCCACTCGGTGTAAATACATAAACATCGTCAGCAAATAAATTGTCTTTGACGCTGTCCATGTATTCCTGAGCATCCTTCAGGTCATTCTGCCATTCCAACAACTGCCGTAGCCAAGTGAGCTTTTCATCATCAGCTGTAATCCGGGTATTGTTAGAGCCGCCTGTTTCCTTGTACTTCCAGTGCGCCGCAATTCCCAATTCGGCAACATGATGCATTTCTAGGGTACGAATTTGGACTTCGATGGGACGACCTGTAAAACCGATGACGCCTGTATGCAAGGACTGATAGCGATTCGGCTTTGGCAGACCAATGTAGTCTTTAAACCGACCCGGAATAGGTCGAAAGGCATCGTGAACCACTGCCAAAGCCCGATAGCATTCTTCCTTGCTCTGCACAATGATTCGCATTGCAGCAATATCATAGATTTCGTGAAATCCTTTTTGCTGCCGCTGCATCTTCTGATAAATTCCATAGAGGTGCTTCGGACGCCCGCTCAGCTCAAGGCACTTAATTCCCGCCTCTTCAAGGCGCTGTCGCAGAATTTCTGCTACCTTAGTCAATCGCTCTTCCCGGTCTGAGCGCCGCTCTGCTACCAGTTGTTGCGTCTGCCGGTAGGCATCCTGTTCCAGATACTTAAACGCCCAATCTTCCAGTTCCCACTTAAAGCGCCCAATTCCCAACCGGTTTGCCAGTGGTGCAAAAATTTCTCGCGTTTCTAGGGAAATACGACGCTGTTTTTCGGGATTTAAGTGTTCTAGCGTTCGCATATTGTGCAGGCGGTCTGCTAGCTTCACTACAATCACTCGGATATCCGCTGCCATTGCTAGGAACATCCGACGGAAGTTCTCAGCTTGGCGCTCGGTTTTACTAGAAAAGTTAAATTTAGAAAGTTTTGTAACACCTTCGACCAGTTGCCGCACCTCGACTCCAAACCGAGATTCTATCTCTTCTGGAGTAACATCCGTATCCTCAACGACATCGTGGAGAAACCCAGCCGCAATCATCACACCACTACCGCCCAAATCCCGTAACAAACCGGCAACAGCAACAGGATGAGCGATGTAAGGTTCTCCGGACGCGCGGTATTGACCTTTATGAAGTTGGTAGGCAAATTCAAACGCCCGACTAATTAAAACAATGTCATCAGAGACAGATTCAGTAGCGGTTGAGGACGTTGCTCTCAGACAATCTTGCAGCCAGTCAGGAACATTAACGTCAAAAGCGGGGGTTGTGGCTAGGGCATCCATAATTCTTTGCTTAACAATTAAAAAATAGAAATGAGTTTAACAGAACGGCTGTGAGATTATCGCTAGGGTTGTAGATTTGTGAGTTGTTCTTAACCTCTGGTGATGTCAAAATCTATCCAGGGCTATTGGGATGCAGATTTTTGCGCTTCGGTAAGCTCTCAAGTGGCAAGCGCTTTTCAAAGAGCGACGGCAGTAGAAGCGAAATGCCCTCCGGCTTATCGCTCCTGAGTAATGAAAGCTTGCTTTAGGGTTTAAGCCTCAGTGCAGCTTTTGATAACCAATCGCTTGCTTAAAAAAGACAAAATTCTTTACATTGATTCTAGATCAATCAGAGCCAGAATGTTGCAACTATCACATCGCCAAGGCTATCAGGAATTTCAACAAGCATTGGAGCATATGCGCAAAAGAGCTGCTGCAACAGAGTTAGATGAGGTAGCACTCCAGGAGAATTTTCAGGACGTACAACAGCTATTTCAAAGCAAAATTGCCAGTCTGAGTGTAAATGACTTGCTACCCGATTATGAATCCCGATGGCAGTCTATACAGACAGAAATATACAAACAGATGCGGCTCTTGGGGACGGATGTGATGCTGTTGCAGGCGTCGCGGAGTTCTGCAACATCCCATACTCGGCAGGCGGGATTATGCGATCGCATCAATACCCTGATTCACTACTGCGAAGCGTTACTGCAACTTTAGCAAGAAGGACAGGACTTCGCGCCGGAAGGGATAGGCACTCTCCAGGCTGTTCCTGTAGATTTAACAAAGAAGATTGGACTGTGTGAGGAAGAAAAATCTGTGCACTGCCCGAAATGTAAGAATGTAATGCTATTGGACGACTCTCTAGGCGACAAGTTCGCCGTGAAGTACTGTCAGGAGTGCAAAGGTACCTGGATTCCCGCTAGTGAGTACGAAACTTGGCAGGCTCGTCAATCCTACAATCCTGTAGTACCAGCATCACTCTCCAAACCGCTTAATGTAAATTTTGTACAGTCTCCCTTTGATACCAAAGCAGCATTGTGTCCAGAGTGCCAGCGCTATCTATCTCGCGCCAAGGTCAACCTGAGGACGCCCTTTTATGTGGAGCGGTGTACGTATTGTCGAGGGATTTGGTGCGATTACGGGGAGTGGGACGTCTTGGAAAGACTCGGACTGCACACGACGATTGAGCAGCTGTTTTCCAATGAATGGCAGACACAGGTGCGAGAGCGGCAATTCTCTGAGCAAGAGCGTCAAGCGACTATTGAAAAACTAGGCAGTGAACTGGCGGGGCGTGTGTTTGAACTGGCTGAAGCGTTAGAAAAACATCCAAATGGCGATTTTGGCGTTGCTTACTTGATGCGACGAGTCGCGGTTAACATTCAACCGAAAGATGCTAGGAGTGGGGAGTGATTGAATCAGTGACTAGTTATAGCAAAGGAACTATAGCTTAGGACGAATGGCACTGACTTAAGCGAAAATTAGTCGTTGCGAGAGAAAAACCCAGATTGGGGGGCTTCCCCCCAAACCCCCCTCTGGGGGACGAGTGCCTCCCCCAGACCCCCTGCACAAGGGCTGGCTGGTATTGGCTGGTATTGGCTGGTATTGCCTGATATTGCTTGGAGTTCTATTAATATAGGTCCGTGGTTAATGACTGAAGCCCTTTTTTGTGTAGAGAATTTGCGGGTTGCTTATCCTAGGAGTCGGTCAGCGGCAACTCTTCAATGGGCTGTGGATGATGTTTCTTTTACCCTGAAGGCTGGGGAACGGCTGGGGTTGGTGGGGGAGTCTGGCTGCGGTAAGTCAACGCTGGGACGGGCGGCGATGCGGCTGTTACCGGGATCTACACAAGTTGAGGGACGGATCAGGTTTGCGGGGAAGTCGGTTTTTGATTTGACGCCTAATGAGTTGCGTCAGTTTCGTGGGGAAGCGGTGGCGCTGGTGTTTCAAGACCCGATGACTCGCCTTGACCCGCTGATGACGATTGGGGAACACTGTATTGAAACCTTGAGGGCACACAGACCCC
>DATNQP010000031.1:0-6108 GCA_036703965.1 Leptolyngbyaceae cyanobacterium | reverse complement strand
GCACTGCGCACTAATCACTCCAATGCAGAATCTCTCGGATCTGGTTAACTAAATCCTGAGCCTTGAACGGTTTTGTGATTAAGCCTGTTACACCCAAATCGATAAACTGTTGTTGTTCACTAATTTTTGCCTTCGCTGTTAGCAAAATAGTTGGGATGTGCTGAGTTGCAGGTAATCGCTGCAACGTTTGAAAAGTCGTAGGTCCATCCATATCAGGCATCATCACATCAAGAAGAATGGCATCAGGCTGAAAAGCCTCTGCTTTTTCTAAGCCCTCGCTACCCGAAGCGGCGGTTAAAACATCCCATCCTGCTGCCGCTTCCAGGCAGATTTGGATGATTTCTCGAATACCATCCTCATCGTCAATCACCAAGATTCGCTTGGTTGTCATCTTTCTTCTCCCGTCTGAAAACCTTTGTGAAACTTGGCTAGGTACGGGAAAGGCAGCTTTTAAAAGCATAAGACCGTAGCCACAACCTATATACTTTCCCTCGCTATCCTTCTGTTACAGGCAGCGTGAAGTAAAAAGTGCTGCCCTCACCTAAGGTACTCTCAACCCAAATTCGTCCGCCATGCTGCTGCACAATGCTACGACAAATTGCCAAGCCTAAACCCGTTCCCCCTTTCTTGCGAGAATCAGAGGCATCAACTTGGTGAAAGCGCTCGAAGATACTTTCAATTTTGTCGGTAGGGATGCCACGCCCTTGGTCTTTGACTGTGAACAAAACAGTGGGATTGGGTATTGGCGATTGGGGACTGGGGGATTGAGCAATAGGAAAGCAGGAATTCTCCCTTTCACCTTGAATCGTTTCTCTTTCACTGACTGAATTACCAGCCCCTAGTCCCCAGTCCCCAGTCCCTAATTCCACAGACAACCAGACTGTAGACTCTCGGGCTGAAAATTTGATGGCATTGCCGATTAGATTAGTGAGTACTTGAATAATGCGATCAGGATCTACATTTAACTGGATGGCTTGGCTAGAAAGCGATAGACTGATTCCAGCACGGCTTCCCATCACTTGCATCATATCTGTAGCCTTCTCGATCAGCTCGGCAGCATTGCAGGTCTGCTTCGACAAGCTAATTTTGCCTGACTCCAAGCGTTCTAGCTCCAGGATATCATTGACGAGACGCACGAGACGTTCGGCACTTTCCGCTGCAATTTCAATGACGCGCCGACCCTTATCAGACTGAGTGTTTACCAGACCACTTGATAGCAGGTTCAATGCCCCATGAATTGAAGTGAGGGGGGTACGTAATTCGTGACTCACAACAGAGATGAACTCATCTTTCATCCGTTCTATCACCTGACGCTCCGTGATGTCTTCCCCAATGCTGAGGGTACCAATCACATAGCCTTGCAAGTCTTGTAGTAGTGTATTGTTCCAGGCAATCACTTTTTCTTCGCCAGACTTAGTGAGGATAATGTTCTGGTCATGAGTGTAAAATTCCTGCTCTAGTAATTCTAGAAAGTTATTTTGCACCCGATGCCTTTGGTGCTGCGGGAGGAACGTCTCAAACCAATCTTTTCCAAGGACTTCTGCTTTGGTATACCCTACCAATTCCAGGAAGCAGGGATTGGCATATTCAACCTTGCCGTTGTGATCCAGCCCCACAACCACCAAGCGCACATTCTCCAGTAAGCTACGCCAACGTCGCTCCGCTTCGAGCAGGGTTGCTGCGATTTTCTTTTGTTGGGTAATATCGCGAGCAACGGTAGACAGCAGTTTGACCCTTCCATCTGGTGATTTGTGGCCGATGATCAGTTGGCTTACAGGAATGGATTGTCCATCATGGCTCAAAAAAGCTGTTTCACCCATCCAGGCTCCATCACGCATTGCTGCTGGAATTCCTTCATTGCGGACGATATTATATGCCCACTCGGGGTGAGCCTTAGGGATGGTAAAGTTAGCACAATCCTCATTTTCACCAAATCCCAACACCTTCCGGGCAGCGCTGTTTAAGTAATGTATCTGCTCATCGACGCTGGCAGTAGCGACGATGTCAGGAGTAGCTTCCAGGATAGCGATCAGCTTGTCTCGTTCCTCTTCTGCCTGCTTGCGTAAGTGAAGCTCGTCGTAGACATCGCTAAGGTCGCTGTTGACTCCGATCGTTGCGATCGCCTGACCCTGTTCATTGTGCAACGGCACGACGACTGTTTCACATACCCCCTCCGTTCCATCCTTGCGGATGAAGTTAATTTCACCAGACCAACGACCCGCCTTGAGCATCCCCTTAATGATTTTGTGCGTTAGCACAGCTGAGTCTTCACCTTTGTGCAAAATCCCAGGGGTTTTGCCTAATACCTCCGCTTTGGGATAGCCAAAAATTCTTTCTGCTGCTGGGTTCCAGTCAATGATTTTGCCGTCCAAATCTGTCAAGATGACCCCATTGTATAGGTTCTCAAAAATACATGCCTGTTTACGTAGAATTTCTTCTACCTGCTTGCGCTCGGTAATATCTGTGGAAATGCCACAAACGGCATAGGGGATACCGTTAGCATCCCGTAGAGGAAATTTGGTAGTGATATAGGTATGTAGCCCATCCTGATGAGGGACAACCTCTTCAACCTCTATAGGAATTCCACCTTTAAACACCTTTTGGTTATTCGCCGCAAAGGCATGAGCAATCTCATGAGGCCAAACCTCGTATATACTTTTGCCCATGATTTGCTCGTTGGTCATGGAGACCAGATTTTCATACCCATGATTGATCAACAGGTGTCTGTTGTGAGCATCTACTAGGTAAATCACTGCTGGAGAGTTATCCAATATTGCCTGTAGCTGCTCTTCGCTGTCTCGCCGTGCTTCTTCTGCCCGCTTGCGATCGCTGATATCTGTGGAGATGCCACATACCGCGTAAGCAACTCCAGTATGGTCTTTTAAAGGGAACTTGATTGAAATGTAGGTATGAATTCCGTCATCGTGAGCAGCAATCTCCTCAAACTCTAAGGGTTCTCCAGCTTCGATGACCCGACGATCATTGGCATGAAAGGTATCAGCCATTTCCTTTGGGAAAAGATCATAGTCATTTTTGCCTAAAATCTCCTCCTTGGGTTTGTTGAAAAGGCTTTCAAGCTGGCGGTTAATCAGAATGAAGCGACCCTCAGTATCCTTGAGATAGATCAGGGCAGTTGCATTGTCCAAAATCGCCTGTAGACGTTCTTCACTTTCTCGTCGTGCTTCCTCTGCCTGCTTGCGGGCGGTGATGTCTTGAATCTGAGCGATAAAGTACAGCGGTTGACTTTCGCGATCGCGTACTAGCGAGCCGCTCAAGAGAATCCATACCACATGCCCAGCTGAGTGGAAGTACCGCTTCTCCATTTGGTAGGAACGAATCTCGCCATTGAGTAGTTGACGTGCGTAGTCGAGATCGATCTCCAGGTCATCTGGATGCGTTATCGCCTGGAAGGTCGTCGCTAGGAGTTCTTGCTCTGAATAACCGACAATCTCGCACAAGGAATGATTGACTTTCAACCAGCGTCCATCGAGTGCTACTAGCGCCATCCCAATCGCGGCATAGTCAAATGCACTGCGGAAGCGCTCCTCACTTTCGCGCAACGCCTCCTCTGCCTGCTTTCGTTGTGCAGCTTGCCGATAGGCATCGCTAATGTCAGTATGAGAACCCGTCAATCTTACCGGAGTCCCCTCCTCATCCCAAAGCGCCTGACCCCTTGTCAGAATCCACTTGTAGGTTCCGTTTTTGCATAGAAGTCGATGCTCATGGCTATAAAAGGGCGTTTTCCTGCCCAGATGGTCTTGGTAGGCTTGCATTACCCGCTCAAGATCGTCAGGATGAACTCGTTTTACCCATTCATCCATGTGATTACCAATCTCGTACTCTTCATACCCCAGCATTTCCTTCCACCGAGCAGAGTAGAATGCTTCCTTGGTCTTAACGTTCAAGTCCCAAATGCCATCATTGCTACCCCGTATCGCTAACTGCCAGCGTTCTTCACTCTCGCGTAGTGCCTGCTCCACTCGCTGACGCTCGAAGAGTTCCTGTTGCAGCTGTTTGTTGGTTTGTTGTAATTCGGCAGTTCGCTCGGCAACCCTGATTTCCAGTTCTTGGTTAACCTGTCGCAGTATTGCTTCTGCCTGCTTCTGAGAGGTGATGTCTTGGGCAATTCCAGCCCGACGGTAAATTTTTCCCGACTCGTTCTGGATGGGAAAGCTGCGATCGCGAACCCAGCGGACTGAACCGTTGGGTTGGACAATGCGATACTCAATGTCAAATGTTCTGCTGCCATTTTGCTCAATGTTGGCAAGCACTTGTTGTTTGTCGTCCGGATGAATTGCATCAAGGAACGATTTCGGGTTCGCGTACAAGCTTTGACAACGGCGTCCCCAAATTCGTTCATAGGCAGGACTAACATAGAGGATTTCACTCGTCTCGACATTGCTCATCCAAAACACTTCATGGATGTTTTCTGCAAGTTGACGGAACTTCTGTTCACTTTGCTGCAACTTTGCCTCGGCTTGCTTACGTTCGGTAATGTCCATTGCGACGCCAACAACATCCACTGGTTTCCCGGTTTCATCGCGCAACACCTTACCTTTGGCGGCGATCCAATGCATTGTGCCATCTGCCCACAGCGCCCGATATTGGGTGTCATACTCCGACCTTCCCGCGATCGCATCCTCAAGCTGGGCTAAAACTCGCTCTAGGTCATCAGGGTGAACCCGACTACGCCAAGAGTCAACGTCAGGGTTAGCCTGACCTGGTGGCAGACCAAACATTGGTCCCATTCGTTCAGACTCCTTGAGAGTGCCAGTTAAAAGGTTTGTCTCCCAGGTACCCATATCAGCCGCTTCCAGGGCTAACCGCATACGTGCTTCATTTTCTTTGAGTGCCGTCTCGGCTTGCTTGCGATGGCTAATATCGCGGGTGATGCTCAGTACACCAATAATTTCATTTTGTTCATTGTGCAAAGGTACTGCATGACTCTCTAACCATCGGTGTGTGCCTCGCAAGCCCACAATTTCAAACTCTAGAATCCCTGGATTTCCCTGACAGGCTTTTTGAATAAGCGCCCTGAACAAGTCCTGATGCTTAGGAACGACAAGAAAACCAACAGGTTGTCCAATCACTTGTTGCAGGTTATCTGCCTCAATCATCGCCAAACCTGCCGCATTCATCTCTTGTACAGTGCCATCTACCGACAGCACTTTTACACATTCTGGTTCTGCTTCAATGATCGTTCGCAACCGTTTTTCACTAGCGGCTAGCGCTGCCTCTGTCTGCTTGCGCTCAGTCAAATCGTGAGTAATGCCGAGAATGGAATAAATTTCCCCCCTCTCATCCAGCAGCGGTACATAAGTGACAACTATGGTATGTGTACCAATAGTCGCCAACGTTATTGTGCATTCTGTAGTCTGCGAAGTGCGCGTCTCGACAGCACGTTGGAGAGTTGGGAGATATCCTTGGGTAATCTCTGGTGGAAAGAGGTCCTCATCAGTTTTGCCAAGAAGTGTCTCCTCGCAAAGTCCACTGCGCCTAACTCCTTCAGCATTAACAAACTGTAACCGCCGCTGTTGGTCGTAGATTACGAACACATCTGGGATGTTATCAACCGCCAAGCGGAATCGTTCTTCACTCTTGCGTAGCGCCTCAAGAGTCTGCTTGTGCTGAGTAATATCGAAGAGGGTGGTGCGAGTCGCAATGAAATTACCCGCTGCATCCCTAATAACAGTTGCATTCACCAGCGCTGGTAAAATCGTGCTATCTTTACGAATCAACTGGAATTCCAAATCTTTGACCCTACCGGATTCCAGAAAACGAGGGAAATTCTCCCAAAAGATAGCTCTACTTTCCGGGGTAAGCAGATCGGTAATATTGAGCTTACCGACGACTTCATCACGGCTGTATCCAAGCCAGCTTAGCTCTGTATCGTTAATGGCAATAATGTTGCCATCTCGGTTTAGAGAGTGATAGCCACAGGGGGCATTATTATAGAGGTCTTGAAAGTTTACTTCTGCTTGCCTAAGCTCATTAATCTGACGATTCAAGAGATAGTAAACCAACACAAAGAGTGCGAAACTCAGGCTGAAATAAAAAAACGAGAGCATACTTTTACGGCTAGCTTGTGCAGCAGAACATATAAAAATC
>DATNQP010000030.1:0-9276 GCA_036703965.1 Leptolyngbyaceae cyanobacterium | reverse complement strand
GATCGCATCTACATAGCTGTTTGGGAGTCAGACTTGCATGACTAGAATTGCAGACAAAAGTGTTGCACCGCCAGAAGAATTTTCAGCAGTAGCTTGTTGATTGGATCGACTTTCACCCCCACAAACCAACTATGCTGCGCTGCATTAAAACTTTTGTCTAATTAAGTGTATTTGAAAATACATTTATTGGCATTTCCCAGGAAAAATTCATAAGCTAATATTATGATTCTGTTCAAGCAATCACCTTTTGTACATTCCCCGAAAAACGCTATCATACACTACTACTTTTTCGTGATCGCAGAACTTTTCGGTCTACTGAAAATACCTATCCGTTCCAGCAACTGCATTGCAACAATTTATGATAATTATTCATGTGTAAGAAGAAGGCGTTGAATTAGCAATGACGCGAGGAATGCAGTGATCACCATCAAAACAACGGGCAGTAAAGACCGAATGATGGTTGCAAAATTCAGTTTTGGATTGATCCCCCAATACTCGCCGATTGTCACGCCTAGTAAGACTTGACCGATCGTCAGTATTGTAGTGACTGTGTTGCAGTGGAACAGGACAGAGCCATATATTATGACTCTGTCCTAAAAAGCGAGGTAGATTGAGTGAAACAAACCGACTGTTGACTTAGGCGACGTAAGATGAAACTATTGACGATGTGGGCAATACACTTAAAAGAGAATTATGAACGATCAGAATTCAGCAAGTTCGATGATCCTATCCAATATTGATGACCTCTCATGGGATCAACTGGAATCACTCTCCCCTCGGACTCGGGGTGACATTTTATGCTTTAGTCCGATTCGCACGGTTGTTCGTCGTGAGGAGGAGATTGTTCTGATTCGTCGGGTTAGAAAGGTTGAAGAAGTTGATGCAAGTCCGGCTTGTCCAATTAACACCACACAAATGGCTCAAGTTCAACAGGGCGATCGGTTAGTGTATGAGGAAGTAAAGACGGAGGGGACGGGTTACTAGGAAGAGTGAATCCTGCGATCGCGTCCGCTCCTACCGTTCCTTTAACCCCAGCACTCGTAGATTCATCAGTAATTCGTAAGCTAGGGGTTAAGGTGAATTGGTACTGGCTCGTGTGGGTGGCGATCGCAGTTCTCATTCTTGGTTTTAGCGGAATCGCTTATGCATTAAGCCGATTGGATTAGGTCTCATCTAGAAATTCTGATGAGTTTTTGCCGAACGCACCGAATTTTCTGGATTGAATCCTTGCAAAGGTTTTTTTGAATAAGCATTTCAACAGAAGATCAAGTTAGTCGTTTATCTCCATATTGCAAGGTTACGGGTGGAGCTATGAGTGATCGTCCCGACAAAATAAAGCTGAATGCAATCGTCCGCGACTTCCGATCTGACCATCCTGACTTCGAGACAGACCGCTTTACTCTGTGGAATCAGGATAGTTCACATAAGAAGCCAGATAAGGGAATTGTCCAAGCCTACCTAGGTGTTGATGGGAAACCTGTCTTTAATGAGCAGCATCGCCATCAATCCACATCGGGGCAGGCAGAGTATTTTAACCAGTGGTACAGGGATGTACCCAATGTAAATCGCACGTTTAAATACCCCCTGGTTCTCCATCACATAGGCAACGGAGACTACAAATTTGAGAGCAAAGCCTTCTTTCCACTGGATAAACGTGCCAATACCTTTGGGACTCTCTATCAAGAAGTTTATGATAGTCAGAACCAGTTGACTGATGTGGGACGAAAGGCGATCGAAAAAAATGTAGGGATTCTGCACCATGAGGATGGTAGACCCTTCTCCTGGGAAGATGTGGAAGGACGATTTCAGTCTGATCTATCGAAAGACCACAATTACCACTTCACTCTGGAAGTAGCAACAACCTTCACCTATCAGGGAACGGAATATTTCAAATTTTCCGGGGATGATGACGTGTGGTTCTATATTGATGGACTACTGGTCATTGACCTGGGAGGGCTTCACGAGTCTGCTGAACAGGAAATTGATCTGAGATTGACAAATCCTAACAATCGGTCGGCCGATCGCTCCCAGTCCTTAACCCTTCGCCTCAAGAACGACTTAGGGATTCAGCAGGCTGACGACCACTTGCAACTGACCCTACAGGTCGGTCAACAGTACGATCTACGGATGTTTTATGCAGAGCGTCATACCTTTGATTCCAATTGCTGCATCTACACGTCTTTGCAGTTGAAATCGGTTGAAGATCCCGTTCCACCCCCAGATGATGATCCATTACCCTCACCACGTCCAGTGGTTCCATCAATACCCGATATAAAATTTGATGATGTTGAGCGGAATCCGGCAACCGATATCGTTTGCTTTGCACCGATTCGCACAGTCATCCGCCGTGAGGAGGAAATTACTATTATTCGCAGAGTTCGCAAGGTAGAGGAAGTCGATGCCAGCCCTGCTTGCCCGATCAACACCATGCAGTGGAGTCCGGTACAGCAGTAGCTTCAGGTGCAGTGAGATGTGGGGACAGGGGTAGACCAACACGGGCACTACCCCTTCACCCTCGATCGATTCAGTGACGCTCCCTCCACAATTGCCATTTGGTGGAAGGTGTTATAGTCGCAGTTTTAGTTTAGCTATGAAGTTGTAGTTTCATGCTGCCAGCGATCGTTCAACTCAACGAAATACATCTATCACCCATCGTTCTAGTCTTGGCGATCGCTCTTTCAATTAGCTTCGGATTCATCATGCTACTGGTTTTTCTGCTCCTTCGTTCTGGCACACGTAAAGCAGACCTGATGTCAAACGCTCTATCTGCTTCACCACAGTCGCAACCCAAACCATCCCGTCTGGACGACCAAACCCTTAGCAACACTGAACAACACCCTGAACCTGAAGCGGATAGCCAGACATTTAGCAACGCCGATCAACAATCACAGGATAAATCATCTAAGTTGGCATACCCCGATCAGTTACAGAGAGAGACAGAAGAGAGTGTTGAAATAGTCAGCTTACAGCCACCGGAAACACCACCATCGAAACAACCGATAGACAGGGTGCAGACCGCCGAAACGAGTAGCGCGATCAACCCTGCGTCACAAACAGCAGAACAGTATTATGCTGCTGGCAATGAATTGTTTCAGCGTCAGGCTTACCAGCAGGCATTTGAAGCGTATCGTCAAGCCATTGGCCTGAATCCCCAGTACGCCGAAGCCCACAACAGTTGTGGGAATATCCTCTATATTCTCGGTCGGTATCCACTGGCGATCGAAGAATATACCAGAGCGGTAACTCTGAACCCTAACTATGCGCGAGCATATTACAATCGCGGCAATGCTCACTATGCTGTGCAGCAGTATGAGAGGGCGCTTGGTGATTACAGTCGCGCCATCCAACTGAATCCTCAGTATGCAGAAGCTTATAACAACCGTGGCAATAGTTACTATGTGCTCAAGGCTTACCAGCAGGCGATCGATGATTACGATGAAGCAATTAGTATTAATCCTAAATTTATTGAGCCGTACAACAATATTGGCAGCATTTATTACCAGCTTAAAAAGTACGAGGAAGCGATCGAAAGTTATAACGAATCTCTGACCGTATCTACGAATCAAGCCGTTGCCTACAACAATCGCGGTAATGCCCACTTCGCTCTGGAACGTTATCAGATGGCGATCGAAGACTATAGTCAGGCAATTCGTTTAGACCCAACCTACGGTGAGGCTTATTATAATCGAGGACTTGTCTACAAACGTATGAATAACTATGACCATGCGAATGCAGACCTTCAACAGGCAATGAGTTTAGCACAGCAGAAAGGCGACCCATTCCTACTGAAAGAGTTACAAACCGCTCTACAAAATTAGTTTATATAAAAGTGACTCGGTCATGACTACCAGAAAACAATTTTCTAGCTTTAATGATCTGATTACGAACACAAACCGACCCGTGTTAGTGAGTTTTTATGCAACTTGGTGTGGCTATTGTCAATCCTTTGCACCGATTCTGGATCGAGTCAAAGCCAAGATAGGCGATCGCATTCAAGTCGTCAAAATTAATTCAGAGAAGTATCCAGAACTGGCTTCGCAATATGAAGTCAAGTCGTTGCCAACAACATTGTTGTTTACAGAGGGAGAACTGGCAAGCCGCATTAAAGGCATGATGCAAGAAGGTGAACTTCTCCAATACCTACAAAAGTTTCTTTAGAACCGCAGATACGATGTTAAAGGTTCTAACAAAGTAAAACAGAGCCGGGATGCGATCGCCACTTACCAAACCGCACTCCAATATCACCCAGACAACTATGAAATCCACTTAGCGCTGAAAAAGAGCAGAGCGATCGCTGGGGAGTCTGTAAATCAAATAGCTGTAAGCTAGGTAACAAAGCAATTGCATAATCTTTTTCAAGTAAGTAATCTCTCCATCATAGAGAACAGATATTGTAATATTCCGCAAAGATCCATCGAGTACAAACACTAATGTCTTAAATAGCTCTCTGCAATCTTTACACAGATCTAGAACGCTGCCTTCTCAACCCTTCCAATCAGTTTGAAAGCTCGCCCCTAGCAAATGCTGCTAGCTGTTGGAGAAGTCGATCGAGATTTTCTGTTGCCTCAAAATCACCATGAGAACGGCTCAGATCTCTCGCTTGCTGGATATGACCAATTCCCTCCGTCTTTCTGTTTAGCTGAAGCAATACAATGCCTAAGTTAAAGTGTGCTTCAGCAGCCTCCGGAACAATCTGAATAACTTCGGTAAAAGCCTTCTCGGCACCAGCAAAGTCATCTTGGCTACTCAGTATGATCCCTTGATCAAAGGCATTTTGAGCTGTTTCAAGGTTGGTTGTTCCAATGTCGCTAGTTAACCTTGAAGCCGTATTTTGGGCTACATTCTGAATTGAATCTGTAACCGATGTGACCGACGACTGCACATCTCCAGACATCTGTTTTACCGCCTCGGTCATTTCAGGTTGAGCATCTTGAACTGCTCCCTTGACCGACTGAGACACTCCTTGCACTGAATCTGCAATGCTTGAAGC
The DNA here is from genome assembly GCA_036703965.1 of Leptolyngbyaceae cyanobacterium. Taxonomy (GTDB): domain Bacteria; phylum Cyanobacteriota; class Cyanobacteriia; order Cyanobacteriales; family Coleofasciculaceae; genus DATNQP01. Next base: position 4,286 of record DATNQP010000030.1, on the reverse strand, counting down.
AGACGACTGAACGCTTTCAGACGTTCTTTGCACCGCTTCGTTAACGGCAGGTCGTGAATCTTCAACCGTTGTCTTCACCGCATTTGCGGTTTGAACGATGGAAGGACGAGTTTGATCAACTGTTTCTGTAACTGAATGAATTGCTTCTGACACTGCCGGACGAGCTTCATCAATCGTTTTTGTAACTGAATGAATTGCTTCTGACACTATTTGGTATTGCACTCAGCAGAAAGTCCTGACAGGTCTTGTGAGTCAGGACTAGAGGGATGAGTATAGCGGACAAGGCTGGTAAAAATAAACAATCAAGCACATGAAAAGTAAGTGCAGTATAGCTGTGGATCTGCCGTTGAATTAGTATCTCTGTACTAAATTGCCCCTCGTTGCAGCTTCGCTATATTTCGTCCTTGTTGTAAGTTTTTAGCATCAATCGCTCTTCCAAGCTTAAACAGGGCATAACGCGGTGTGGACATCCCATAACCAATCGTTCCAGCTAAGAATGACCCAGCCAGAGTGGAAATAATAAGCAGTTTGTTTTGATACCAGTTTGCAGACATCGTTAATAACCTTTCAATTTTGTTTGAGAAAGGTAGACACGCAGAAGCGTTAACCAGCTAACTGATTAATCAACTTAACCCTTGGTTGATTTGGCAAATGCTTTACTCTTAGCTCCGAGCATCAAGCCTCTGTCGGGAGCTTGTAAATTAAGTCTCACGCCGATTCTCCTACTGTTCTCTCCCAAGCTCTCTCACTGGAACCCTTGAATACATCCGCAATAGTTCTCAATCTCTTTTACGCTATCTGGCTGATGCAAAATTAAGAGTTAATTAACTAAACAAAAACGCTCAAATTGCCGTATTACAAGGGTTTTACAAAGTACAGGTGAAGAGTTTGTGAGTGCAATTTCCTTTATTAGGAGACTAGGCAGACTGAGTAAAGGAGTAACTTGCAGTTAATTAATGATTCCGAGATTTAAAAGCCTATTTCTTTTTGAAGCAATCGCCACTACTGCTGTAACGATGGCGGCTTTTGCTCCCGTCCAGGCAGCACCGCTTCCTTTAGATACTAGCTACTTCGTAGATGGAGATGACCTGGGAATAGTCAAGGACATTAACATGAATATCCCAGTGAACGACACTACACAGCCAGTTTATGGGGGAGTAGTTCGATATTACGATGTCGCACTCGCTCAAGCTGTTGCGATTACTCATCGGTTATGTCCCAGTCGCAATGAACAAGGAGCTGACCTTTATTTAACCGCTGGCAATCGAGGGCAGATAAATATGGGGAAGTTTTACATCTCTTGTAATTTAGCCCATGATTTGGTAAGTGCCTATGGCTTGAATGAGGATGTTGTGCGACCTGTTAGAGCCTATGCTGGCGCTATTGAGTATATGCCATCACTAAATCTCAACACAGATGCCAAAGCACGGCGGTTTGTCAGCTTTTCAAGTAATTTCAAGCCTGTTGAACGTTAGAAATCAAACGGTTTAAGGGAATTGGCACGATTGTTCTTTCCTCTGTTCCTATTACTGCCTATCTGGGCACATTAACATTAAGCCTCGTTCAACTGGGTAAAAAAAGAACGAAGGAATCAGTCCCTTATTAAGATAACAATGAACCTGAAAAAGATTGCTGCCAGCCTGTTACTAACCCTAGCCACTGTTAGTGTCGTGCAACCTGTTAAAGCTGAGAAGGTTTGCAAAGTAACCGACCCGACTGGTACTCCACTCAACGTGCGCGATCAACCCAGTGGTCGTGTAATAAATTCTCTCAGAAGCGGCAGAGAAGTCTACATCCAAGACATAGCCTATGATGACCGAGGTCGCCCTTGGGCAAAGATAAGCGGCTATTACAACGGCGAATATAGAGTATGGGGCTGGGTTATTAGAGAATTTATTAGCTGCTACGACCGTTAGTAATTAGAACAACGCAACAAAAAGCGATCACCAACTTCTCTAAAACGGTTTTTGCAAAGCACAAAGAAACTACCGATACTAAATGATGCAGAAATTTCTCACCAATGCCATTGTTATTACGGCAGTGTCTTTAAGTCTATCTGGCTTTGCCCTGCCACCACAGGCAAAAAGCGAACCAACAAGAAAATCGTGTGAAACCGCCATTGCCGATGGCAGAGGTCGTATCGAAAAGGGAAGGGATATTACGGCAACAACTGATATCGAAGACCACAGTGAAATTTATCCCAATCATCCCAATGGTCGCCCTCTGTTCGTCACAATTATTGTTGATGGCAATGCCGCTGACTCAGTGATGTCATCACCCGTGTTTCAAAAAGCGATCACCTCCGAAATCATTAAATCTTGTGACTCGGTTGGAGCCGTCAGGTTTGGCAGACAGGCAACTGACTGGGCTATTACATTTGGGATGATGTCGGGTGGCACGATCGAAAGTTTTGAATGCATAGACCCCAACCCAGAGGTAGACACAATCTCTTGGGGACAACAAGTGTGTTTATGAGGTGACGGTATGGCAGCGTTGTCACCTCTAGTCCATCAGCGATTGCCTTTCACCGGAAAAGAAACAGACGCTGAAAAATAAAAAGCCTCGCCTCACGGCGAAGCTTTTGTCATCAGGGTGCATCTACTTACCTTCCTTTTCAATAGGCTTGTACCCAGCTCCGGAAGAATCAGCTTTCCTTAAAGCCAATTTGATGGTATAAATTTGGAACAATTCTGGTACCACGCTGGAACCACACGGTCATCATGATTATTACCCTTGGTGGTGTCAAGGGCGGGGAAGGGAAGTCAACTCTAGCGACAAACCTGGCAATCTGTCGGAGTACTAAAGGCTATGACGTTCTCCTGGTTGACGCCGACAAACAACGCAGTTCATCAGACTTCACTCTGGCACGGAAGGAAACGCTAGCCAGCAGTGACACGGGCTACACCACCATCCAATTGCAGAGTACGGCTGTTCGGGATGAGGTGCAGCGCTTAGCTTCTAAATACGATGACATTATTATTGATGTTGGCGGTCGTGATACGGTCGAACAACGTGCGGCAATCGCCATCTCTCAGGTTTATGCAATTCCCGTTGTTCCCTCTAGCTACGATCTCTGGGCATTGGAACAAGTTGCTTCCCTAATAGAAGAAGGTCGCGCTTTCAACCCATCACTTCATGCCCTGTGCTTTCTCAATAAATCGCCCTCTAGGGGAAAAGACATTACAGATGCGATCGCATTAATTCAAGACCTGGCTCAACTCACCTACATTGATGCCATCCTTGTAGACCGTAAAGCTTGGAGAGATGCTACCGCCAAGGGAGTTTCAGTAATTGAATATACCCCCCGCAATCCGAAAGCAATTGATGAACTTTGGGCACTATACAACGCACTATTTTACCTCCAACTTGATACCAAACAGGAACCAAATAGGAGGCATCAATAATGGCTCTGAGAAAGCGACCCAAGCCAGAAGAAACTGACCAATGGATTCAGGCGGCTAATCTTGAAGATGACCAGCTCTCCGAAGAATCTGAAAAAGAAATCCAATCAGTTCGAGTCCGCATTCCCGTTGACTTACTTGAAGAGATTGACCAGCTCGTTGGCAAACGCCAACCTAAGACCAGCCGTCATAACTGGATACTGGAAGCCTTGTACGAGAAGGTAAAACGAGAGAAGAGGAGGGAATCACTTTGATTCCTTCGTGGTACCACTTTGATACAACTTTCACGGTGAGTACATGCAAGTAACAACCGTCATCCCCACTGGACAGACTCTACCCCACTGTTGTAAACCATTCTTCAGGGATATAGGAAAGTGGTAGTTGAAGCGAAACCGACACGGCCGGGGGAAGATACTTACTCAGCAAGAAATCCAGTTGTTGTTTACTTCTGGGTTGCAAACGACTTTATACCGCTGTCTGTTCGCAACAGCGTTATTTAGTGCCGCTCGCATCAATGAAGTCTGTACGCTCCTGAGCGAAGACGTTTTCGAGAAATCGGGTCGAGTGCGAACGCACCTAACAATCAGAAAAAGCAACACGAAAAGGCAACTAGGGACTCGTACCATCCCAATTATTGCTGATTTAAGGGCATTCTTTAGCGCCTATTATCCAGAAGCGGGTTCCCCCTATCTGTTTCCTGGTCGCTACGACAAGAGTGGACATCTTAACCCTGACTCAGCCGCGAGGGTGTTGAGAAAGGCTTGTCAAAGTGTTGGGATAGATGGTGTATCGACTCACTCGTTTAGACGCACAGCCCTGACGCAAATGAGCAACCAAAATATACCAATACGGGTGATTGCCACCTATTCAGGGCATCGGGACTTA
>DATNQP010000029.1:0-6857 GCA_036703965.1 Leptolyngbyaceae cyanobacterium | reverse complement strand
TTACAAAGAAATGCTGGGACGCCTGCCCTCTCACATCGACATATCTCGACGTAAAGAGAGTCTATGGGACCCAGCATTTCAGTTGTACAGTGGACTAGTTTTCCTTAAAGATGCCCCAAAGTAGGGATGAAACCCCTTAAGCAGCTAGGCGTAATTAAACACAACATGTCATGAAAGGGGACTGGTGACTGGTGACTGGGAAAGAATTCGGATTCCTAATCCCTAATCCCTAATCCCCCATCACTAAAACCAACAATGTTTATTTCCACCGACCTGCTTAGCTAGGTGTCTTCACCTGACGCGCCATGTCCCGGAACATATCCATACTCGGTCCTGGACGCCGCCGACTATTGCTGGCAGTGGGGAGCAAGTAGTTGGGAGCAAAGGTAGGGTCTGATTGAGCTTTGCCATTGTTAGCTGGTGCGGGGGGGTTGGGTTGAGCTTCAACCTTGACCTTCCCGTTCTCAGAGGCTGCTGGTGCCTTAGCCGGTTCTGGCTTCTTCGCTTCAGCTACAGGCTCAGCCTTGGGTCGTTCGAGGGTTGCGACTGCTGCCTTGACAGGTTCTGGCGCTTTGGCTGGGCTGGATGACTCAACTTTGGGAGATTCAGACGATTTTGCGATCGCGGCTGGCTTCGTGTTTCCAGTTTCGTCTAACTCCAGGAAGTAGCCCTTCCCTTTTTTTGTTTTAGGGGCGATTGAGGGAGCATCCTGAGATTTTTTGCCACCCAAAAGCCCACTAAAGAAGGCAGCAATTCCGGCAAAGAACTTTTTGATAAAACCGAACATTTACAAATACTCCTGCGCTTTTAGATGAATTTAACTGAGTTGCCAAAGATGGGAGCAAACTATTCCAACTTTGATACAAGACTATTATTACGACTGCTGATTCTGCTGTGACTACTTCTTTGATGAAGCTTTCCCTAAAAGTTGCAGCCCGATTGAATTATGAATTTTTACGGCGGATCAGTGCAAGATTCGTCGCGGCTTCTTCATAAAACTTTACAATCCACGTTTAGTCCATACAGTGGCTTCGTTTTGGCTTGGTAAAGCTCACAACGTAGTTTATGTATATTTACAATCATCTCATGTTTTCAGGCAAGGCTTAGACCACTACAACAAGCTGTACCACATCAGGGGTCAGTATCAGTAAACGAATGACTAAGCTGAGATTAAGCGAGTTATATTCCGTCTCCTATGAATAGTGCAATCAATAGTGCAAGCGATTACGCTACGCGTACACGTCGTGAACGCAATCCTGTGTTGCTGATTCACGGCATTAGCGATACAACACTGGTTTTTCACAGGATGACTAGCTACCTAAGCGGACTAGGCTGGTCAGTACACAGCTTCAACCTGATACCCAACAACGGCAGCTTCGGTCTTGACAAATTGGCGATGCAAGTGGCTGATTATGTCGCCAAGACCTTTGACCCCGAACAACCGCTAGATGTTATTGGCTTTAGCATGGGGGGAATTGTATCGCGCTACTACATCCAACGGTTAGGGGGCATTGACCGAGTACAGCGCTTCATCAGCATATCAGCCCCCAACCAAGGCACCTTGATGGGTCACCTTTCTCGTCACCTTGGCTGCATGCAGATGCGCCCAGGAAGTGAGTTTCTTAAGGATTTAAATCAGGACGCGGCGATGCTAGAACGGCTGAATTTCACCGTAATCTGGACGCCTTTTGATTTGATGATTGTCCCAGCGAGTAGCTCACAGATGCCGGTGGGTAAAGAGGTAATCGTCCCTGTTCGCCTCCATTCCTGGATGCTGGCAGATGGACGAATACACAAGGCAGTGGCAGAGGCACTCTCTGAGCCGATTTTAGCGAGTTGTAAGAGATAATTAATCCCTGATCGCTAACAACTAATAAGTAATGACCAAAACCGCGTGGGTATTTCCAGGACAGGGTTCTCAAGCAATCGGGATGGGAGTGGATTTATTAGACTTGCCCTTTGCTAAGGTCAAGTTTGAGCAAGCTAGCCAGATTCTTGGTTGGGACGTTCTTGAAATCTGTCAAAGCCAAGACGACAAATTATCTCGTACCTTTTATACGCAACCTTGCCTGTATGTTGTTGAGAGTATCCTGGCTGACTTGCTCATTGAGCGAGGCAACATACCAAATCTGGTCGCGGGTCACAGTTTGGGAGAATATGTTGCTCTCTATGCTGCCAAGGTATTTGACTTTGATGCCGGGTTACGCCTAGTCCAGCGAAGAGCAGAACTGATGGATAATGCTCAGGGTGGAACGATGGCTGCTCTAATTGGGTTTGACCGGGAACAGCTAGAGCGACAAATCCAACAAACACCTAACGTTGTACTCGCTAATGACAACAGTCCTGCTCAAGTCGTAATCTCTGGAACACCAGAAGCCGTTCAGGATGTCCTAGCTCAGGTAAAGGTGAAACGTGCCGTACCTTTAAATGTGTCAGGTGCCTTTCACTCCCCCTTAATGGAAGCAGCTGCCGCCGAGTTCCAGGAAGTCTTGACCTCTGTTCCGTTTGCCAACGCTTTATGTCCAGTGCTGTCGAATGTGGAACCTGTGCCAACAATTGAGGCAGATGTCTTAAAGAATCGCCTCCAGCGTCAGATGACTGGCTCAGTACGATGGCGAGAAATCTCCATGCAGCTACCAGTGGAAGGCATTGAGCGAGTCGTGGAAATTGGTCCAGGCAAAGTCCTCACCGGTCTGATTAAACGGATGTGTCCTGATTTAGTTTTGGAAAATGTTGGTGGTCTTGCAGATTTGCCAGCTTGAGTCGTAGAGACGTTCCGGCGGAACGTCTCTACAAAGTTTCTCTTACACTTTGAGAAACCAGCACTGTCGATACATTACGTAGGCAACTAGCCACCAAAACAACACCGTCACTAGGGCAAACAAGAAAGAACCATTCATCGCACCTGCCCAAGGTACGAAAAGATGCTCATAAATCCAGCTATAAGTAGTAGGAGCGTTTTCGCCAGTTCCGATGTGGGTTTTGACCAGGATTTTTATCATCAAAACCGACGCAACGAAGACAAAGATAGCGTTCAACCCCATAATCTCAAACGGCTTCCCCCAGCGACGTTGAGAGCGCACTTCAATCAATTCATAACAAGCGGCTAGTAATAGTAATGCCCAACCGGCTGTAAAGACGACATAAGAACTCGTCCACAGTTTCTTATTGATGGGGAACCAAAAGTCCCAAACTTGCCCAATAACTAGACAGCTCAAACCCAGGAGTACCAAATCCATGCTCGTGTGCGACTTGAGGGGCTGTTTGTGTAGCCAATCTCCTGTGAAGTAGCCAAGTAAGACAGTTACCACAGCAGGGAGGGTACTGAACAAACCCTCCGGATCGCCCATCGAGTTAAAGTTATCTCCCTTATATAAGTGCGCTGTACCGATAACTAAACGGTCAATATAAGCCCCTAAGTTACCGTCCCGCGTCAAATTACCTGCTCCAAAACCTGGAACCGGGATAAAAGACATCACTACCCAGTAGCCAATCAGTAATAGTAACGCGATCGCATACTGTCCCCTTCGCGGCAAGTGGAGAACAGCTAGAGCAGCAAGCAGGTAAGCTAAACTGATGCGCTGCAAGATGCCCATAATCCGGATACTGCTCCAGTCGTAAGTCCAAAAGCCGTTTAGGAGCAACCCTAGGACAAAAAGAATTACACTACGACGGACAATCCGCCAATAGACACCCGCCGTGGGTTGGTTTCCTTCTGTATATTTCGATAGAGAAAATGCCATTGCCACACCGACAATAAACAGAAAGAAGGGAAAAACCAAATCCGTCAGCGTGCAACCATTCCAGTCGGCATGCAGCAGAGGGGGATACACTTGGTCAGCTACCCCCGCCATATTGACAAGGATCATGCCGCTAATCGCAATACCTCGAAATGCGTCGAGCGAAGTTAGACGCTGGGGCGATTTTTGTTGCTCGTAGGACATGTATTGTTTAGCTGACAGGACTTACGCAACTGGCACATAGTCATAGAAAATGTGAGCGCAAAATAGAACACCCGCACTAAGGCAACTTGAAGTAGGGAAAGAATTAATAGAAGGTTTTTGAAGGCGTGAAAGCGCGTTGATAAGAAAATTAGAAGCCACGATAAAATTAATCGTTATCTTCAGAAGTAAAAATTAACACCCCGGTTACTTTGGGATAACGTTAAGCTGTTCAGCATTTAAATTACTTATTCAAATTCGCTGTCAAGATTCAGGTGTAAGGGTTTGGGTTTTTACTAATACCCAGTTTAAATGGCTAACGGCTTATAGCGGGAATGAATATGGCGTGATTCGAGGTATAGGATTAATAAATTATATATATGCTAACCATCAGGCTAGGAAATTTTGGGTAATTGATTACCGCATATATGACCCATCAGGAGATGGAAAAGCGAAGATAGACCACGTACTTGATATGCTCGAAAGAACTCTGCCTGCGCGGACTGAAGGAAATATCAAAGTTTTTTAACCCGCGCAGGCGGGTTTTGTTTATGTAGCTACGATTTAACCGCCAAGCCAACCTTAAATTGACACCAATAACAGCTGTGCGCCCCATAGAGCTATATTTGCAAAAACGCGATTCAGCCCACCGTTGCCTTAAATGGCTTCAGTAAGATTGACTGTCTTGTGGCTAAACTTCATTAACTCGTAAAGATCGCAGGCGGATAATTCCTCCTTACTGGGTTCGTCAGTTTGGCAGACTGCCACAATTGGATCGCCATAGACTTTAGCTCTACCAACCAGTAAAAGTTTTTTACCTGCACACTCTCCAATTAACCTGAACTTGTCGGTAGAGAAAAAGTCTACGTAAGGAAAGAAACTACGATTTTTGATTGCCATTTTTCCTCCTGAGTTCTTTTTCAATAGCTCTCTTTACGTGTCAAGGTGACAAACTAAAGGAATTCCCTAGCTTCATCTGATGGAATTGTTCCTTGTAACTAGGGAAACTGCTCTAGAAGCTTATACTTGGGATGCTCAAAGATTTGGCATCCCCAGCGTCTTTCCCTTAGGGGGTTGAACGATAACCCCTTATGAAGACGCTTCTGTGAAGGCTTTTGACTTTGATTGAATGAGCCGGTCTATGCAGATTTGAGCATAGCTTAGTGCCTCATCAATCGTCGGGAAACAGAAGGGTTCACTATACTGATTGCCTTCTGGGTCAGAGTAGTCAACAACAATACCGTTCCACTCTTTTTTGATGCTAAGAATCCATTCTTTGTAAGTCATCATCCGTTCCTCAGTCTACTTGTGACGGTTTTAGCGAGGTGGGTCAAGAAACAGATAGCTAACACTGCCACTACTGACAGTGCTACCTGCTAGGAGACCCAAGGACGACGGCTTAATAAAGCTTTTGTCAAAGGTACTCCTCCCATTGCCGACGGAGTTAGCTGACGGGCTAAGACTGGAAGGTGTCTCTCTCACATTGAGTAAGATTTGCCCCAAAAATTGGTTCCTCCGTTCTCCTCCAACTCTTGACTTTTTTTAGGGTCAATGGCTGGCGAAGATTAGGCTACCCACTTACTTACGAAGAGTATTACTCGCTAGTGAAGTTATCGTCTATCTAAAGTAATCTTTCTTTAGATTTACTGGATTACTGTTTCCCTCTGCCTACTACGTGCCAACTCAGAAAATGCCTAAGAGTGTGTTTGAGAAGTTCTGTTGTTTTGCGATCGCCATGAAGAAAAAATACAAATACACCCCCAATGCTGACATCTCAGCCGCCGGGGGAATTGTCAGAGTGATTGTGGGATTATTCCTAGTTCTGCTCTTGCTGTTCTGGGGCAGTGAAGCACAGGCAGGGCTATTAGCTGAGCGTTTGGCTCAGTTTCCTCAGTGGGAGGGATTCCCACCAGTCAAGGCAGCGGAAGGTGATTTGGTTTATCCCGATTGGATGGAGGGTACCTGGAACGTTACTAGCACGTTAGTTGATCAGGTAGCACCTCTAGCCCCAGACGTGGTAACGCCAGGGTTTGAAAGCAATCGCCGCTATCTGAATCAGCCCGTTAATTTTTTGGTGCGGTTTCAAGCGGTCAGTCCTGCCTTATCCACACTTTTTGGTCGCTTTATACCACTCAAGCCTTTCTCTGAGTCCAAAAACCTCGTCCCAACAAAACACAATTCGTCTGTAGTAGTAGCAGATCGAGCCTTTAATGGATTAAATATTGCCAAAGCTTACCTAGGCGATCGCGCGATTCAATCGGTTAAGGTCGATCCCAATTCCCCTAATCGCCAAATCACTGCTCTAAGCACAGGGCGTCAACTTGTCTCGATCGTAACGGGTCGAGCGGCTGAGACACCAACCTCTGAGCAGTTTATTGCCACAGAGGTTTCAAACCAAGTCTTTCGTGGGACATCGCGACCTTATTTCAATCAGGTGGAAACAACAACGGCTTATCAGCTGCGGCAATTACCGAGTTTAGCGATTGAGGCATGGCAAATAACAGCAGTTTACCTCTCCCCCCAAGATGCCGATTATTTCAAAGCTCAGGCGCGACCTGTTGCTCTGTACCGCTATCGACTGGAGCTTTTGCCGGTGGAGGCGGGTGTGTCACAACCAGTCGATAGGGTTCGCTAGGGGTGATGAGAGCTTTATTTGAGCTGTTCCCTGTGAACGGAAATAATACTTGTGACAGCAGTCCTGTAATTGTTCAATCGACAACTAGGAGCAATCCCTGGCGTAGAGCCTCGTAGACTTGGTTAATCAAGTTATCTTGTTGATAACTTAGAGAACCCTTGAAGCACAGCGATATTAACCAACGCTGTTGGTTGCGGGTAATTTTGCGGCAGGTCAGGATTTGCTCAACGGTCTGCTCGATAGTGAGTTCCGGGAAAGTGGCTTGGACTTGCATGAGTGAG
>DATNQP010000028.1:0-29021 GCA_036703965.1 Leptolyngbyaceae cyanobacterium | reverse complement strand
AGACCCTAAGACTAAGACAATTTCCGTAACGTTCGACCCCCCTGTGGCACCAGGGAAAACCGTCACAGTTGGGCTTCGTCCTGTCCGTAACCCAGAGATTGGCGGTGCTTATATTTTTGGCGTCACGGCTTTTCCTGCCGGGGAGAAACCTTACGGTCTGTATCTGGGTATCGGGCGTCTGCAATTCTACGATAACGATGGAGACTTCTCACTTTGGCGATTGAGGAGTCAGGAGTCACGCGCCAAGTTCTCAAGACTGCTTGCGCCTAGCTTTAACTAAACCTAAGCGCTTGAAGTTTTGCATAAATACTACAGCGGCAGCACCATCTGATCAGCTAGTCAGCGCCAAGTAACGCTCTTCTGTCACGCTCGAAGCTACGCCCTGCAAGCCTTAAACATACAACTTCTTGGCTAGGCAAAAAAGGAATAGCGTGATTTTCCGAGAGTGACAGAAGAGCGATAACCCACTCCTTGGTTTCCATACCAAATCCGATTTTAAAACCTCCTTTTTACACCCGATGGTAGAGACGTTGCATGCAACGTCTCTACAGGTTCCGGCAACAGGATTAAGGGGGGTATATAACCCGGATTGGAGATTACTCAGCTCTAACTGATATCTATAGCAGGTGCCAGGTGTTAGGTGTTAGGCGTCAAATGCTAACAGATAAGGAGTTTTGCGCTTCCGCACCTATGTGGCGATTGCTATACATCATCATTGCTATATTACTTAACCGCTTCATCGTCAAGCTTTCTCGGACGCTATCAAGCAATGGAAACCGCAGGGAGTGCTTCCCGTTCTCTGCCTGGATGATTTTGAGAGTCTTTTGAAAGGGAATCAGGAATTCAATAACGAACTTTATGACAATTTGCGATCGCTCGTGAATGACAACGCCTTGAAGCTGGTGGTGGCGTCCCGCAAAGAACTGAGTGTTCAGTGTAGAATACTGTGCAATTTAGATTTTGAGCTTTTGCTGGAACTGTCGCTGCTGTTATTACTGGTCATACTTGATGCTTCAAACTACGTCTGCTGATGCCTACTGTTCTTCAGGTTGGTCCTTATAGCTTCATTTTCTTTAGCTCCGATCGGGGTGAGCCTGCCCACATCCACGTTAAGCGAGATCGTCAAATCGCCAAATTTTGGCTCGACCCCATCTCTCTAGAGAAGAACCGAGGCTTTAGAGAACACGAGTTGAATCAAATTGCTAGGCTGGTAGAAGACCATCAAACAGTATTGCTAGATGCGTGGCATGACTACTTTGATACTTGAAACAGAACCACTTGCAAATCAAGTCACCGTGACTGATAAGTGGCTAATCGTAGACTTAGTTGATGGTAGAAGCCTCAGTATTCCCTTAGCCTGGTATCCTCGTTTGATGCACGCTTCCCCCACAGAAAGACAAAACTGGCAATTATTGGGTGATGGTTATGCGATTGAATGGACTGATCTGGATGAGCATATCGGTATTGAGGGGTTGTTAGCAGGCAGAGGGAGCAGTGAAAGCCAGCGATCGCTTGAGCGTTGGTTAGCAACACGTAACTCTTCTGCTAGTTGACGCTAGATGCAGTGGTCTAACACTTCGTTAGACTGGGTGTAAAACTTTTCCATGACTCCTGGATCGCCTTATGCTAACACCAGAATACTTTCGGCTTCACTGTCTCCAAATTGGCTGATGATGTCGAAATTGTCCCGCAAGATTTGTACAATTCTGGAGGTTGGGCAATTACCGATGCGGAGGTAGATGAATTTCGGAGGATGACCGTAGAGAAGACTACGTTGATGGAAGTCAGAGTCTTTGGAAATGATCCCGAAATCATTCGCTTTGGCGTATTCCCAAATCAGCACATCGTCACTTTGGATGAGTGCCAGGGTTTTAACGTGTGCTGAGTCGGGATACAAATCTGCGATCTGGGGAACGATTCGGTCGGAGAGGTTTTCGTCCAAAAGCAGTTTCACAGGGATGCCACAAATAGCTTTTTCTCGCGATCTGCGGCAAAAGCAAGACAAGCTTTCATGTCTTCGGAGGTGAGTTCAGAAAAGTCTTCCAGAATCTCTTCTTGCGTCATTCCACTTGCGAGATATTCTAATATGTCATAAACCGTAATTCGCATTCCTCGAATGCAGGGTTTACCACTACGTTTTCCAGGTTCAATTGTAATGATGTCGCGGTAGTCCATGAGTCGTTAGTGAAATACACTTATGTTCATAATAGTAAGGCAACAAGCCTAACTGTTTATCTGAGCTATGAGCCACGAATGTAAACCTCTACTTGTGAAGTACTAGCTGTGTAGCGCTAGATTGGGTATAAAAGTTTTTCCATGACTTCTTGCTCGCCTCCTTCCTGCCCGTTTGTCGCTGCTGCTCAGTTGCAAGAATCAATTGGTCTTCATCACTGAAGCTGGTTGTACCAATTTCTCCAACGGTTGTAACGTCTACCCCTCTTGCTCTTAAAGCTCTGATAAACTGCCGATCCATTGAGTCTTCATCGATAAATAGCTAAATCAGACTCATGCCAGTTGTCCCATCTCGGCAGCAAGTCGCTGGTAGTCTGCTTTCTCAGCACTCAGGTAAGCTTCAATTTCTTCTCGGTTGGCATGGAAATAGGTTAAGGCTGCATAAACCTGAGCCAAGGTCAGATTACCCATCCGCTCGACAATTTCTTCTGCATTTAGTCCCATCTTGTACCAAGCTGCAATCCGCCCAACAGAAACCCTGGTGCCAGCAATCCGAGGACGACCGCCGCAAATTCCCGGTGTGCGGACAATCAGTGTGCCAATGTCGGTAACAGATTGCATAAACTTTACTTGAAGAGCGTTCTGTTTTCATCATAGTCAAGCAAGGTGAAACTCCTGCCTGCACTGGCTGGGAAATGGAGCAGGCTAACGGCTAAAGTCAGCTCGGCAGATAGCCTTCGCCCCCAACCAGCAGCTTTCGCCTGTCCGCTGGACTATGTTGTTAGCCTGCTGTCGCAAAACAAACTATTTCATTGGTGGTTTACCTAACTCTTGAAGTTTTGCATTAAGTTGATCTCTTCGTTCTTGAAGTTTCTTTGGCTGAATAAATTTGAAGTCAAATAGAGAATTCAATACTTCAATTAACCATTCTGCCTCACCTGGTTCAATGGTTACAATTTCACCAGTGTTCGTGTTTTTAAGAGGATGAGCCGCAAGATTTCCAACATTTCTGATAGCATCTATTGCATCAGTCAAATAAGATGGAATACCCGGTTTCGCAATAAAAGCATTAATTTCATCAGCTAGATTACGATGTTTAATGTTGAATTCATCTCTAAGAATGTTTTGAAGGATACGTCTACTTAGCGCAGCACTTGCCATAGGACTCAAATCAAGTACAAGTAGTGCTTCACGAAAATCATTTGCATATTTCTCAGGGACTTCAGGAGCAATTGAAACAGTTCCCCTGTACGGGTAGATTGCGACTATTTCTCCACCAGACGACTCATCTAACTCGTCATATGCTGCTCTTGGGTGAGGATGAATGACTTTTGCTTGGGCTTTTGCTTCTACGAACACAGTGTTACCACAATTTGGGCAACTACAAATAAAATCAAACGGCAAATCCTCAGCATCGCGAAACGCTACACCATACTCATCATTTGATTCAAAGCGCTTAATTACGCTGTCTAGCTTCATGACTGAGTAGACTTGGCAATGTGGACAACTGAGGGACAAGGATTTTGGTACTACATCTAACAGCTTGAGATGTTGCTGTTCGTAAGGATCTTCCCAGTATTCAGTTTCAAATTTAACCTCAAATTTAGAATTCATATTGTCATTCCCTCATCACTAACCTCTCAACTTTGCCTTCACAGATCGCGTAGCAGACTAACTCTTATTAGACTAACTTTTACTATATAAGATCCCGCTACAGTGGAAACTACGGGAAGCAGGGCACCTGTCAACTTTCTCCGCAACGTACTGCAACACCGCGCCGCTTGGACGTTGCTGTTCAGTGGCTCCCACGAGCCGAAAGAGCTTCCCGACTACTGGAGCGACTTCGGCTTTTAGCAGGATACGAGCATGATTGATTTTAGCCGCCGCCGCTTTACCTTTTTTTGTTAGTTCTTCAAGAGTTTGGCGTTCGTCAGGAGTCAGGGAGACAATATATCGCTTGGCTGGCATAGCTGATGGATTAGTAGATACACACTTCTACTATCCGTCAAAATTGCCTTGACAGACCACTAGTCCAACGGGAAACTCCCACAGCGCAAGACAAAGCCGTGTTGCGAAAACTGGAGCGCAAAGAGATTTTGGAGAAAACAGAATCCGGCTACCGCTTCCAAGTGCCTTTAGCCCAGAAGTATGTCGAACAGGTGGTAGAAGAGGAAATGTAAGAACGCTCATGAACGACAACGCCTTGATGTTGATGGTAGCTTCCTACAAAAAACTGAGTAGGCTGATTGCCTCACCCGACCTGTCGTAACGTATTGTGTACCTTGAAATACCGAAAATTGAGTTACTGAGTATATAGGCGTAATGCTAAAGAGCTTGCCATGAAGTGCCAAGTAGAAATGTAAAGTTCTAATTTTACTTTTGGGTCGGACAGTTATCCTTTTTTATATTTAGTCTATATAAAGATAAAGCTAATAAAGTTAATGAGCAACTATCCAGACTTTAGCAGCTACGGCTATCAGATTAAACGTTCCTTGGGACAAAATCGCCAAGGCGGTCGCTTCACCTACCTGGCGACTAATACCAAGACTCAGCAGCCTGTGGTGATTAAACAATTTCAGTTTGCCCAACCTGGAGCCAGTTGGGGAGAATATGCCGCTTATGAGTCAGAAATTAAATTGCTACAACAGCTCAATCATGCCAGTATCCCTCGCTACCTAAATTCCTTTGAAACTCCAACAGGCTTTTGCTTAGTTCAGGAATATATAAAAGCTTCCTCCCTCGCTCAACCACGTCATTTCACGCCAGAGGAAATTAAGCAAATTGCCATTGCTGTTCTAGAGATTTTGGTATATCTGCAACAGCAACGCTCCACCGTGATTCATCGGGATATTAAACCCGAAAATATCTTGGTTGACCGTTCCCGACAGATCAAGGTTTATTTGGTAGATTTTGGCTTTGCCAAAATGGGAGGTGGAGATGTAGGTGCCAGCAGTGTAGTCAAAGGCACGTTGGGATTTATGCCACCGGAGCAGCTATTTAATCGTCAGCTAACTAAAGCCTCCGACCTCTATAGTTTGGGCGCGACCCTCATTTGCTTGTTGACTAAGACAAAATCAACAGAAATTGGCAATTTGATTGATAAAGATTATCGCATCAACTTTAAGCCTCTAGTCCCCAAGCTAAGTCGGCAGTTTATTGACTGGCTCTCAAAAATGACAGCCCCTGGTCTCCAAGAGCGCTATCCCAACGCTGTTGCTGCCCTAACAGCCCTGAAACCAATTAATGTTGTAGACACAGACCCGGTTCAAAAACTACTCATCCATCTTAGAAAACTTGGCGACAGTTTCTCGGATGCTGTTCTAAACATAGGCCAATCGAGTGATGTTGGCGAACGTGGCACAATCCCAAAACTAATAGCCCATCTTAGAGAACATAGCGTCAGTTTCTATAAAGTTGCTACTCAAAGCCCAAAAGCCAGAAAGCAAACCATAGTTATTGGAACTACTCTAATTGTTGTCGGAGTAGGCATCACTTCTTATTGGCAGAACCGTCATGTGAGGCAGTTACTGAACACTCAAAAATGTGTAGCCTGTAATCTGCAAAACGCCAACTTAAAGGATGCCTATCTGGAGGAAGCTGATTTGAGGGGAGCTAACTTGAAAAAGGCTAACCTGAAGGGTGCCTTTCTAAAGAGTGCCAAGCTGAATGCAGCTAACCTGGTAGGAGCCAAGCTGAAGGGAGCCAACCTGGCATCTACCCGGTTGGAGTGGACTCGCCTGGAGAATGCCAACCTGGCAGGTGCTAACCTTGAAAGCGCTATCTTAGTAGGTGTAAATCTGGCAGGTGCTGACCTGAGAGGTGTCACCCTAAAACGTGCCATTCTGGCTAATGTCAACCTGGAAGGTGCCAACCTAGAAGGCGCTAACTTGGAACATATCAGCTTGCAAAGAGCTTTTAACCTGAGAAGAGCCAACCTGAAAAATGCCAATCTAGTACGTGCTCACTTGTTCGATACCCTAGGGCAAGACCTAGAAGGTGCTAATGTGAGCAATTTTGACCTAGGAGAAGCAAACTTAAAAGGTGCTAATCTGGCAGGTGCTATCCTGAGAGGTCTCAACCTGAGAGGAGCCAACCTGGAAGGAGCTAATCTAGAACGTGCCGATCTCACAGGAGCCAATCTGGAAGGTGCCAATCTGGAAGGTGCCAATCTGGAAGGTGCGATTATGCCTAATGGCATCAGATTTTTAGAGTGAACCACAAAGCACGTAAAGAAGTCGAGACAGTTATTTCCACCGTGCTGGAGCGAGACAGCGAGTATTTCCTCCAATTGTGGAAAAGTCTGAGCGATAGCGCAAGCGCTGCTGCTCTTCACAGCGTGATCGCAATCTCCTCCAGCGTCTAGTCCAAGGGGAAACCCCCGCAACGCCAGACAAAGCCGTGTTGCGAAAACTGGAGCGCCAAGAGATTGTGGAGAAAAAAATAGAATCCAGCTACACTTTCCAAGTGCCTTTAGTCCAAAAGTATAGCTGTCGCCATAAAGGTTAGGACAGATAAAAAAGTCCAAACGACCACGTATCAGTAATAACCCTTCTGCCTTCTGCCCTCTACCTTCTGCCTTTTGCTATATATCGAACAGGTGGTAGAAGAGGAACAGTAAGCGATCGCTAGGCTCGTTTCATTGGTTGTAGGGGCGGGTTTAGGGAATACATTTTGATTCCACCGATAACATCTATACAAAACCCTCCCTTACCCATCGGTTGGCTGGGGGCGGGTTTTTTGTGTTCAGTTATCGGTTGGTTGCACTTGACTCTGGCTAAACCCGCCCCTAAAAAAAATATGGGTCAAGAAATGCCAGATTACCATCCTCCGTTATTTATTACAAAATATAAACAGGGAAAGCTCTGCAACAAACCGACTGTACGCTAACGCACGTTCAACTTCCATGACACTTTCTTCTTCCACCAACCCAATCGACGCGAACACCAAGACGAAAACCTGGACTTGGCGCGGTTTCCCAATTGCCTATCAAGTCCAAGGCGATCGAGGACCAGCCGTCGTAATGGTGCATGGATTTGGGGCATCTTCGGGACACTGGCGCAAGAACTTGCCAGTATTGGGAGAAAACTGTCGGTGTTATGCCATTGACTTGATTGGTTTTGGAGCCTCTGCTAAGCCTACTCCAGGACTTGAGATTGAGTACACCTTTGAAACTTGGGGGCAGCAAGTTGCTGATTTCTGTCGGGAAGTTGTTGGGGGTTCCGCGTTTTTGGTCGGTAATTCCATTGGTTGTATTGTTGCCATGCAAGCGGCAGTGGATCATCCAGATATCGCCTTGGCGGTGGCAATGCTCAACTGTTCGCTGCGGCTACTGCACGATCGCAAACGTGCAGAACTGCCCTGGTATCGGCGTATGGGGGCACCAGCAGTTCAATGGCTGCTAAGTATTAAGTGGATTGGTATGTTGTTTTTTGGTCAACTCGCCAAGCCGAAGGTAGTGCGTAAGATTCTTTTGCAAGCCTACCGACATCCTGAAGTGGTAACAGATGAACTGGTTGATATGCTGATGGCACCTGCCGCTGATATTGGGGCAGTTGATGTCTTTGTCGCTTTCACACGTTACTCTCAAGGTTCACTACCGGAAGACCTTCTACCTCTCCTACCCTGTCCGGCAATACTGTTGTGGGGAACTGAAGACCCTTGGGAACCTGTGGAATTGGGGCGAGAGTTGGCTAACTTCCCGAAAGTGGAAAAGTTTGTTCCTTTAGAAGGCTTGGGTCATTGTCCCCAAGATGAAGCACCAGAGGTCGTCAACCCAATTTTGCAGGATTGGATTTTGCAGCATTGTTCAGAGTAGCTCATCGGAACCGTATTGACATCAACCCGATTTTGGGTGCTGACTTCGCAATATGGCTACGTCTCAGCCATAGGGCATGTCCTGTCAAGCGATCGGAACACTCAATGACCAACTCTAAACCTTGTAGTGCTAATTTGCACTGTTGCAGCATCTTCCGGTGAGACAATTTCTGATGCTTGAGAAAAAGAGCGATCGCTCTTTGGCTGAAGGCTGTGTAGTCCATGCTCAACTCTACTTATTCAACGCTTATAGGCTTTGGGTGTCACTTTCCTGCCTTGAAAATAGGGCGTCGGGCTTCAAGGCGGTGGGCTATTAGCCATAAGATCTAGCCTCTCGCCCCTTCTTAACTGATAGGTTATTTCTGCGGTGCTTGCACTAGGGAGTTTCTACTCCAGCATTTATACTGCATACTTTAACCTTCAGCTGACTGATACCCTGGTTTACGCTGCTTGCTTGGATAAAGTCGAGCAAACCTTCAACCTTCAAACCTTCAACCTTTCAAGCTTTTGACTAATGAGTGCTGAAATCATTTGTGTGGGAACTGAGTTACTCCTAGGCGATATCCTTAACAGCAATGCCCAGTTTTTGGCACTTGAGTTAGCAAACTTAGGTATTCCTCACTACTATCAGACGGTGGTGGGAGATAATCCAGGACGTTTAAAGCAAGTGTTGGCAATTGCTAGCGATCGCTCTAATCTACTAATCTTTACTGGCGGTCTGGGTCCAACGCCGGATGACCTCACTACCGAAACTCTGGCAGACTTTTTCGACGTTCCCCTGATTGAACGAGCAGATCTGCTGGAAGACATCGCCCAAAAATTCGCCCAGCGAGGGCGTGAGATGACACCCAGTAACCGTAAGCAAGCGCTGATTCCGAAAGGGGCTGAAGTTTTACCCAACCCCGGAGGAACCGCCCCCGGTATCATCTGGCAACCCCGCGCTGGTTTAACGATTCTCACCTTCCCTGGCGTCCCTAGTGAAATGCACCAGATGTGGCGAGAAACGGCTGTTCCCTATCTCAAAAGTCAAGGCTGGGGTAAAGAAATCATTTACAGTCGCACCTTAAGGTTTTGGGGGATTGGGGAGTCAGCTTTGGCTGAAAAAGTCACTTCCTTTTTCGACCTTACTAATCCTACCGTTGCGCCCTATGCGGGTCAGGGAGAAGTAAGGCTGCGAGTCTCGGCGCGTGCTTCCTCAGAAGTCGAGGCGCAGCAGTTAATTGAACCTGTGGCACAACAACTACGGCAGATTGGAGGGCTGGACTATTTTGGTGATGACACCGATACCCTAGCCTCTGTGGTGGGTCAGCTGTTGATGAATGCTTCGGAAACCCTGAGTGTTGCGGAATCCTGTACGGGAGGCGGTCTGGGGAGTATGCTGACTGATGTCGCTGGTAGTTCCAATTACTTTCTGGGGGGTGTCATTTCTTATGACAACTCCGTAAAAGCTTCTGTGTTGGGTGTCAAACAGTCAGACTTGAATACAGTGGGTGCTGTCAGTAAACCGGTGGCAATGCAAATGGCGGCGGGAGTGCGATCGCTCCTCTCCACCCACTGGGGACTCAGTATCACTGGCATTGCTGGGCCAGGTGGTGGTACCGATACCAAGCCTGTGGGTCTTGTTTACATTGGTCTGGCGAAACCTGATGGCGTTGTGGAATGCTTCAAATATCAATTGGGTCAAAACCGAAGTCGGTCTTCAATTCGTCATGCTAGCGCCTGCAATGCTCTCGACCAGCTGCGGCGCAGATTGCTTAGAACGTGTCAAAGCACTAATAACCACCGAAAGCTGACGAGTGATTAGTCATTCCTTGATTTATAACTTAATGTAGATATAGGGTCAGATTTTGACCCAACTCTCCGCTCAACCCGTCTCTGGTGGGATGGATATCATTTTCCTTAGTGTGGTAGTCTTAAATTAATAAGAAATGCAACACTTAGGGCTTTTTTTCTCAGACGGTGTCTGTAACAAAAAAACCGATTAGGCGAGTGCAAACTTCCTGCCTTCCTGCGGAGGGAATGATTGGGAAATTTTTAGGCTTGCCCTGTTGTAAAAAGATACAGGTTGTCTCACAGGAGCTTTCTGTTTAATGGATTATATAGAAAAGGTCTTGGAAAAACTAAAAGAATGGGCACGCAAGCTCATTGAAACTCTCCTAGCCCCAGAGGCGCAGCCGGAACCAGAACCGATTCCCATCCCTGTTAATGACCCAGGGCGTCGTCGCCGATAGATAGTCCTTGTGGTTACTAATACTCGGAGCCTGTTAAGTATTCTGGTTTTACATGGTCCCAATCTGAATCTACTGGGACAACGGGAGCCAGGAGTTTATGGTTCTGTAACCTTGGATGAGATTAATCGTCTGTTAGAGCAAGAGAGCCAAAAACTACAGGCAAAGGTTTTTGCTGTGCAGTCAAATCATGAAGGCGTCTTGGTCGATGCAATTCATGATGCCCTGAGGCAGCATCAAGGGATTTTAATTAATGCTGGTGCTTATACCCATACCAGTATTGCCCTACGTGATGCCTTAGCGGCCGTTGCTCTGCCTACAGTAGAGGTTCATCTCAGCAATATTTATCAGCGTGAACCCTTTCGGCATCATTCGTTCATTGCACCGGTAGCGATTGGGCAGATTAGCGGCTTTGGTGCTGAGAGTTATCGGCTGGGGTTACAGGCTTTAGTTCATAGCCTGAGAAAAGTGGATAGCGGATGAATTGGAGTATACCTTTTCAGGTTACTAGGTAGAAGGTAAGTTAATTGCCAGTCTTGACAAGAGCAATCATCTACTCGTTTCCTTGTCAATTTGGATGTTTATCGGCAAGATTACTGTAAAGGTAGAGCCAACCCCAACTTCAGAGACCAGCTGAATTTCCCCCTGTAGCAATTTTACAACACGCGAAACAATAGCTAGCCCCAAGCCAGTACCTTCATTTTGCCGACGCCCCTGATTGAAAAAAGCTTGCGAATAGGGTTCAAATATGCGGTTTTGATCTTCTGGGGCAATGCCAATGCCTGTGTCGGTGACAGCCAGGAACCACTTCTTTCCTGGTAAGCTCTGGCAACTAATTTTAATAGAGCCAACCTCTGTATAGCGGACAGCATTGCCCAAGAGATTGGTCAAAATCTGTTGCAAGCGGAAGGCGTCTGTAAGAACTTGAGAGGGAGCATTTGTGCAATCTATCTTCAACTGCAAACCTTCAGCCTGTGCCAGTGGCTCAATCATTTCGCTCACTGTAGTAATCACCGAACGGGCCTCGATAACCTCCAGATTCAGCTTAATTTGAGCGGCATCATAGCGCGATAATTCTAGGGAATCGTTGACTATGCGGAGCAGATGCCGCCCCCCTTGCAGCACTCGCTCAATACTGTGGATAGTGGGAGAAGCCGACTCTGTTTTGAGATTTTGTTGTAGACGCAGAAGCAGTTCTGAGTAACCAATCACAGCCGTTAGCGGTGTTTTTAACTCATGAGCCAGGTACGAGAGATGGTCTTTGCTCGTGTCAAAAAGACGAGTGAGTTCCTGGTTCGTGAGGGTCAACTGACTCTGAAGTTGTTCTAATTCATGTATACGCTCTTCTACATAGCTTTTAAAGCATAGGGAAATCGCTTCATCAATTACCGTATCGATTTGACGAAAAACTTGAATAATTTCCTGAGGAGAACTTTTGAGGAAGTCAGGTTCTAAGACAGAAAAAATAATTCGACGCAGGATACTGTACTCTTTCGCAATTTCTGCGGCATTATATCCTTGTCTGGCTCGCCAAGTACCGTGGTCGAGACTTGCCTGGACAATTCTTTCATAGAGGGCTTGCTGAGGGTGATCAAGTACTCCTGCCAAAGCTTTAAGAAGTTTAGGAAGCGAATCACCCAGAGCCGTATCAGACATATTTACTGAGCTTTCTATTTGACGGTCTTGGCGGACTGCCTCAATCCATTGCTCCAAGATGGTGCCAGTTCTCTCGGCAAGTAATTGGCTGGCGTTTAGCATAGAAAAGAATGAAAGTGTGGTAACTATTGCGACTTTAACTCTTCATCTTTACAAAGACGCTAGTTACTCGGCAATGTCTGCAAAAGAGATTCTTCCCAAAGAGTAGTCGTAAATATAACCCCCTAAAGACATAGATAAAGGAGACTATTTATAAATAAAAAATAAAATTTCCTTCCTTTCAAATATGAGCCTTTGACTGAAGTAAGCTAGTTAAGGCGCTGGAATTATTAGGGTGTAATTGTTATAATTATTTAAAGTAATTGCTTTATACTCTGAAGTTCTAAGTGTCTAGAGGGTATTACTGTGGAAATCTTGGCAATCCTAGCATAGGACGCTGTAAGTAATGTTTCTTAGCCGGTAGCAGAAATTGATGCGGTACTCACTTTTAAACCGGTTTCGGGGTGCATTACTGGGTAGTCTGGTAGGAGAAATTTTAGGCAGTAGCGGCGGTCTTGGAGGAGTCTTGGGTCAAGCCATGCTCACACTACCCAAAGCAGGGGACGCAGAACCCAATCGAAAGCTTTTAGATTGGGGTGAGATTGCGGCTTGCGGGACTGAGAGCTTAATTCGCTGTGGGAGGATCGATATAGAAGATTGGATGCTTTGCTCTAGCATGACGCAGCCGTCTCTCCTCTTGTTAAAGGCTGCTGCAAGTAGTAGTGAGGCGGCGGTGGCGACGCTGGCGATCGCACTATTTTTTCACGACGATGAAGTCAAGTTACGACAACAATTGCTAGCGTGCGCGGCAGTTTGGCAGCAGGAATCTGAGGGGTATGAAGGTGTATTAGCATTCGGATATGCGATCGCGCTTGCCCTTACCGAAAAACTTGAGTTCGCCACCTTAATTCCCCGTACCCTTGCCTACCTGGGTACCTCCGAAACGCCTCTAGTGAAACAACTGGAACAGGTACAAACGCTATTAGAGCAGGGTGCGGGGTTAGAGACAACCCTCACCCATCTGCGCCGAGGCTTCCAGCAGAGTCGCGCCTACACATCCATTGCTTTAGCCTTTTACTGTTTCCTCAACACCCCAGAAGATTTTCGCCTCTGTGTGACCCGTGCCGTCCGTACCAGCTACCAACCCCAACTCACCGCTACCCTGACTGGCATTTTAGCGGGTGTTTATAACAGCATTATTGGCATTCCCATAGGCTGGCGTCTCGTCACGAAGCGCATCAATCCTGGCGTCCAGAGGCTGCAACTCGCAGACGGCTTGTTTGCCGTTTGGTCAGGTGTTTATGATGTTTCAGCCGTAGAACACTGCCAACAGATAGCTGTAGCAGCACCGCGAGTGATTCAGCCGCGATAACAATATGATTAAGTAAACTGCCGCCTAAAAAAGAGTGGGATGCCGTTTAAGGGAGTGTTGAGAGTATTGAATCCCCTCTTGGAACATTGTGCTCTAGGTCGCGGCTTGGCAAGATCAAAAGAGGAGTTGCTTGCTATCCAGAGCGAACCAAGCCGCAAGTTGTACAAAGCCGCCTTAAAAAGACCAAAAATTCTGCTGTTTTGTTGAGGGCTGAACCCTCTCCCCGTACTAGAGCTTTTGAGTATAGATCAATTTAGAGAGATTGCATGATATCTGCCTGAACCTTAAGCAAGCCTACCTTCAACTTCCACTACTACCGTCTCCTGAAATGGCAAATCCTGTGCTATGAAAACCTTTCATTCGTTGATGCAGCCGCTCACCCAATGGCGGCAAAAGTCTGAGCATCTTCCCGCTTGGTTGTCATTTAGGGGGTCTGCCTCTTCAGGGTATCAAACACCGCCGGGTGATTTGTCTGAGCGACACCGACTGCCAGGGCGTCCTCCAAAGCATCATAAACGCGCTACAGGTAGGTTACGCGATCGCAAAGGACGTTCGCCAGTAATGTGGGTGCTGGCGGTAGTCTCCCTCACCAGTGTTATGGGGAACCGATTCTACAATCAGCCGAAACTGGATGTCGGTAAAGCCGCACCACAGACAATCCGTGCTCCCTTGGATGCCAGCGTTGAGGACACTAAAACAACAGAAGAAAAGCGTAAGGCAGCTCGTACAGGCTCAGTCCCTGTGTTGATGTTCGACAACTCGATTACTCAAAAGATTTATCAAGATCTTCAGCAATCTCTCGACAAGGCAGAAGAACTACGACAGCTGAGTGGTTCTTTTCCCTTTGTCGAGACTACTGTTCTCTCAGATACCACCCAGCAGTATCTACGTAAAATTAAGGAACAAGAGTGGCAATCTATTTTAGCCCTGGTAAACAGCGATAAAAATGTTAAGCCCTCTGCTTCCAGAGCGGGGCTACCCGATCAGGTTAAGGAGCCACTGAATCTTTCTTTTGCCCAGGCGGTAAGCGAACTGCAAAGCTACCGTCGTTTGTCTTCTCCTCATGCCTTCTCTGCTGTTATTAAATCTATCTCACTGGCTCGTCAGAATTACACTCAGGCATTGTCTAAGCTCTCAGAGCCGCTTACCCCTGAATCCGACCATCCTTACGATGCCTCTTTGCTTGATCTGTCAGATGAGAGCTGGCAAGAAACACGAAGGGGAATTATGCAAGCGTCAAAGCGCATCCTCACTCAAGGCATTCCTCCAGGACTACCACCCAACATCTTAGAGGACGTGGTGAGAATGCACGTAAGTATACTCGTCCCTCCTGATGCTGAGCCTTTAGCAAATGAAGTGCTCACAGGTGTTTTGCAACCCAACTTAACGCAAGATCAAGAACGAACGAAACGAAGGGCAGAACAAGCAGCACAAGCAGTGGAGCCAGAGATTGTCTCTGTGCAGCAGGGGGAAGTCATTGTTTATGCCCGTGAAAAAATCACCCAAGCAGATTTTGTGCTGCTCGATCACTTCGGCTTGAGCCGTCGGGAAATTAACTGGCACGCTCTAGTGGGATTTGGAGGTCTGGTTACCGGCGCTGTTGGCATTTTTTGGTTAGTAGAACGGCAAGTGCATCCCAGGCTGCGACGGCGCGACCACATTTTGTTGTTGCTTCTGAGTCTCTCGACGCCGCTTTTGGGGATTGTCGGTGTTCCCTACACAGACCTACCCGCTATTGGTTTATTAGTAGGCAGCTTTTATAGTCCAGCTTTGGGAGTTACAGTTGTTAGTCTGCTGACGGGATTAATAACATTCAGTATGGAAGTCACCTGGGAATATTTACTAGCTGGTGCCGCCGCCGGTCTAGTGGGTGCCTGGATGGCTGGGCGGATGCGATCGCGTGACGAACTGGCTTTCCTGGGTGGTGTGGTTGGCTTAACCCAAGCAGGTGTCTACCTGCTCCTAAATCTCATCCCAAGTGCTTCTGTCGGTTCCGTGTGGTACACCGTACTGCAAGAAGCGGCTTTATACGGTCTGGCTGGCTTGTCTTGGAGTGTGGTAGCACTGGGGATATCACCTTACTTGGAACGCCTGTTTGACCTAGTAACACCAATTCGTCTAGCGGAATTGTCGAATCCCAATCGCTCTCTACTGAAGCGCCTCGCCACTGAGGCACCGGGAACTTTCCAACACACCTTGTTTGTTGCTTCCTTAGCAGAAGCCGCAGCGCGAGAACTCCATTGCAATGTGGAACTAGTTCGGGCGGGGACGCTCTACCACGACATCGGGAAAATGCACGACCCCTTGGGATTTATTGAAAATCAAATGGGTGGTCCCAACAAGCATGATGAAATCAATGACCCCTGGAAGAGTGCAGAAATTATCAAAAAACATGTCAGTGAAGGACTGGTCATGGCTCGTAAGCACCAATTGCCTAAGGCGATTCGGGACTTCATCCCAGAACACCAGGGAACGCTGCTGATTTCCTATTTTTATTTCCAGGCTAAACAGCAAGCTGAACAGGAAGGTGGTTCCCCTGTGCAGGAGTCGGATTTCCGCTATGACGGACCTATTCCCCAATCTCGCGAAACGGGTATCGTCATGCTAGCGGATGCCTGTGAAGCCGCACTGCGATCGCTCAAGGACGCCACTCCAGAAACCGCCATCTCAATGATCAATAAAATCCTCAAAGCCCGCTGGCAGGACAACCAGTTGGAAGATTCCGGGCTAACACGGGAGGATTTGTCAACTATTGCTGAGGTCTTTGTCAGAGTTTGGCAACAGTGTAATCACAAACGGATTGCTTATCCAAAAGCTGCATTCACTTCCCAGTCTTCAGCCAGCAATGGTTAGAACGGCTATTTTGTCAATCCCCCAGCCACTTATTTCCAAGGGACACCTCTAAAGAGTGCCCCCAAAGTTCTCTTTATTTAGAGACGCCAGTGAACACCTGTATCGTCCTCAGGCAGATATTACAAGGCGTTTGCGCAGTGATTCTGCTCGGCGCTTAGCGATCGCATTATCCGGCTCATACTTCAAAGCCTGTTCGTAACTTTCTAACGCTTGAGCCGTTAGCTTTTTACGCTCGTAAACATGACCTAAATTGTTGAGCGCTGTCACATACTCGGGATTTGCCTTTAAGGCTTCTTTGTATTGGCGAATTGCAATATCGTACTGTTCTTGGGCAAAGTAAGCAAAGCCGAGAGCATTGTAAACAGGAGCAAGGTTTTCTTCCTCAGCATCCAAAGCTTTGAGGGCTTTTTGAAACACCACGATCGCTTGTGCGAAGAGTTTCTTATCAGAATAGATGCTGCCCAACTCGTAATACTCTTGAACTGTCCCCCTGTCTTGTTTTAGCTTTCTTTCCAGCTGTGAGAGGGCACTTTCCACATTGCGGGTTTTGATTACTTGGCGGATTACTGCCCAACCAGCACCGCTAAGCAGCACTAGCAATACGAACAGATAAATAATTGGAAGCGTATTTTCCATGGTCGCGAGAAACTATACGGGTTTCAATCTTTTCCTATGGTAGCCCCCAAGCGGCAGCCCGTTCGGATAGCCAACCTGATGATTGCCAACGAGCGATCGCTTCATTCACCCGCAGCTGTAGCTGAGTGTACTTCAATCCCTTCGGCATCACAACACACAACGCTTCACCGGAAAGCCGCACTGGCAGTAGTCGATACTGAGGATAGTCCTGCACCCAGCCTGTGAGCACGCTATTATCGGCGGCAAAGGCGTTGGCATCACCCTTCTCTAAAAGTGATCGCGCCTCTTCATAAGAATCAACCCCCACCAGCTTCGAGGCGGGTAAGGCATACTTCACCACCGCGATCGTACTAGAACCATTGATCACCGCGATCGTCTTTGTCGCGACCTCACTCAATCGTGTAATTGAAGCATCTTTCGTTACCACACCCGTGCCATCGAGGTAGTAGGGTCTACTTAAGTTCACCAATCGAGAGCGAGAAGCGGTTGCTGTCACTCTAGCGATCGTTAGGTCAACTTTTCCCTCTAAAACCACATTGAGCCGGTCAATATTCTTCACCGGCTGCAACACAACAGCATCAGGCTTTCCTAACAGTTCTTCAGCTAGACGTTTGGCTATGTCAATTTCCAGTCCTTGTAGGTTCCCAGTGGCGTCACGAAAGCCCAAGGGACGCAGATTATCTTTTACTGCAACAATCAACTGACCCCGTTGCTCGATCTCCTTTAGTTCAGCACTCCTAACGGGTGCTGGTGCTACCAAAGGCACCCCCACTAACCCAATTGCTAAGCTGAAGCTGAAGAACCTGTGACTAACCATCTAGATGAAGTTTGAAGAGAAAATTAGGTGAAAAGGTCAGACGCTCTGTTTGAGTTTCATCCTTCACACTTTATCCTTCATCCTTCAAACCTTCTCTCAATTACTTTCCCGCTTGACTGGCTAATTCTACTACTTTGTTAAAGCTAGCTGGATCGAGTACTGCCAACTGGGCCAGCATCTTGCGGTTAATCTGGATGTTCGCTTTTTTCATCAAACCAATCAGCTGGCTATAGCTAACACCATTTTGACGCGCTGCTGCGTTAATACGAGTAATCCAAAGGCGTCGAAAATCCCGCTTGCGGTTGCGGCGATCGCGGTAGGCGTTACGTAGCGCCTTCATCACCTGTTGATTGGCAGTACGAAAGAGTTTCGAGTGTGAACCTCGGAACCCCTTAGCGAGTTTGAGAATTTTTTTGCGTCGCTTACGTGCGACATTACCGCGTTTTACCCGTGTCATGGCTAGTTCTTCGTTGTTGGTTGTTAGTGATTACAGACTAGTTTTTCAGTCTTGTGCTTGCTTGCTTGGGATAGCGAAAAACTCTTTTCTCTTCTTTTTTCGCCAATCCCTAATCTCTATAAATATGGCAGCATCAAGCGCACGTTCTCGGCATCGCTTTCATCAACGAGAGCCAGCTGAGACAGACGCCGCTTCCGTTGGGAGCTTTTGTGCTCTAGGATGTGGTTCTTAAAAGCTTTACGGCGTCTAATCTTGCCACTGCCGGTAGCTCTAAAACGCTTTGCGGCTGCTTTGCGAGTTTTTAGTTTAGGCATTGATCAATTTTAATAAGGACACAATCTACGATAATACTACACCCAAGGTCAGCCCTGCAAACTATAAGCTGAAAGTCTCAGGGGAACTGCATCTCAATGGCTCTGCTATCTAGAGCTGGGCTAGAGCGATCGTGAGTCAGCCAAGTTCAATATTGGTCTTGAGGGGTGCGATCGCCTATTCCACCTATTCAAGCTTCAATCCGTTCCGTAAGGGTTGCATCTTGACTTTTGTTGGTTCTGTTACCCTGCTGAATTAGTGAGATAATCATTTAATGGGTAGCGCGTCTAAAAAGTCAACTCTCAATGTCTTTCTATCCGTAAAAGCTTGCTTTTGAACCGACGAAGTTCCTGAACAGGTTCTATTTTATACTCTTTTTCCAGCTCCTCCTGCGAGGCTTCGGGAAAATTGAATAAAAACCGATTATTAAAATTATTAGGAATCTCAGGTATCTTTGAATCAACGACTAACTGTAGCTGTACTTCTGGAGCAAGTAGGTAGCTAAGAGACAATACTCTACCTATGTCAACAGCATTAGAACTACTAATTACAAGGGGATAGGTGGTTTGATTAATAAAGTGAGCTATCCAAGGATTGTAATAATCTCCGTACTTGTTCCACCAAGCTGAAGCTTGGGAACTGATCGAGCATGAAAAAACTCCTCCTGATAGCAGTAAGACTGTAATAAACTGCCAAAGCTTCTGTTTCCATAAATTGGCAGATAGAAAGGAAATTTTAGTAGCAAGGAGGTAACCAACGGCTAGTTGGATTCCCAAATAGGAGGGAATGGCATATCGAGAAACACTTGAGCGTTGACCCCCTGAAATTAAATCTGGAAGTATTAGAGCTAGTCCTGTAGTCCCCATTAAGGTTAAGACAAATAGCCAAGTTTTTTTGGGAGTATAACGACATAGAAAATAAATCGAATATATCACCAAAATTAAAAGTGATAAAAACAAGATTGATGGAAGAGAAATATTATATCGCTCAAGGGGAAAACTAGGTAGTTTTAAATTAGGGAAATAGCTACCAGCGTCTAAAAAATCTACAAAAATACGACTAAAGTTGATAGTCCAGGTGCTAACCAAAGACAACAAGGGTAATTTCTCAGCCGTCCAGCCCAGGGTCTTATCAACTTGCTGTAAATTGATAAGACCTACTAGAATCCAAGGGGTGTAAAGTAGGAAGCCTGCCAGAGAGGATAGCAGATAAGCAGCAGATACCTTACTCAATCGGAACTTCTCAATGACAGCGGTATAGATTCCATGACCAATGGCAACTAGTCCAGATAACGGGAATGAGTAAAGACCCAGCGCTACAGTTGCTGCATAAATTCCCCAACTAAACTTGGTTTTGAGTCGGATAGCCCGCAGAAGTGATGCGCTCGATAACAAAATGGTCACAGTCCATAAACTATATTCCCGCGCTTCCTGAGCGTAAACTACATGGAACGGTGAGACAGCTATCAGGGCGATCGCTATCCACCCTACCAGCCCAGACTCAAATAATTCTAAGCACAACCAATAGATACAAGGGAAAGCAAACAAGCTAATTAAGGCAGACAACTGTCGAGTAGCAGCTACTAAATTACTAAACCATTGCACCCAAAATCGTGCTATCACGTAGTAGAGCGGTGGGTGCTGATAATCTTCTACTGCTAAAGAATTAATAGTATCACCTAAGCTCTTTTCAAGATTGATACGCCGATACTTATTTAAATCTTCATTTTTAATTACTTTACCGGTGAGAACTTGCTGAACTACTTCTGCTTGGGTGTAACCAGAAAGTCGTAAAGAAGTAATGGCTTCGTCGCTCCAATAGACCTTTTTTTCAAGATTAGCGAAACGAAAAAATACGCCTATTGCCAGCAAGATGATAATTAAAAATCGTACTCCAGCCAGAGAAAAATTCCATCTATTTTTAGTTGGTGAATTATTTCTTCCCATAGCTGAAAAACAAAGGAAACATCAGTTGACTGTATGCTAGCTCTATGCTAGGCTTGCAGCAAGCCAACGTCAACTAGTACAAACACTAATATTTGCTAAAAAAATGATGGGAGAATTTATGTAGTCTTGGTTACATTTTTACTCAAAACCCAGGTAAGCATCTGTGCTTGAAGCGGCTATTGAAATTCAATGCTATTTGCCTTTGGGAGTTGAGCCGAAATGCCTTGGTGTTGAATTTACTCGTTAATATTCTTTGCTAAACCTATATAGGTAACCTAATCGCGATCGCACGACAGAAGCGACTGAGTTGGCTAATCTCGGTATAGCTTCACCTGCCAGAAGAGCAATTAGGGAGCGACTCGGCAGGGAGTCTTCTTCTAGAGTTGGCAAAATCTTGTAATTGCCTTTGATAGGTCATCAATTGACTCCGAACCTCTGAATTAGGAGTAACAGCGATCATCTGGTTAATTAGTTTGAGAGCTTGAGGCCAGTTCTGACTACAAAGTGCTTCTTTTATCTCAGTGTTGAGGTCTTCTGGTGGGAGATTTGGTGATGGGGGAGAATTGTTGAGAAGTTGGAACGAATTGAGAAACCCCTCAATACTTTTTGTTAAATTTCTTTCCTGATTTGTTGCTACTAATACTTGATATAACCGTTTATTTACCAAATATATTCTCCCTCTAGCAATCATACCTTCTGCTAGTTGAAGTCGAATTTCTTTTCCAGGGAAATTCCCTAAACTAATCGCTTGCTGGCTTAATAACCTACCTCCAGCACCATCTGAAATACCATAGGCTACATCGGTTAGTAACTGATTAATTTCACTAGGAGTTGGGGAAATGTTACTGGGTAAATCTGCGTAAGCTACTGCATATATCGCTTCCTTTTGGCGTGGAACAATGAACATATGAATGGTGAGGGCACCCACTTGAGTATTTACACTTTTATTCTCTTGGGTAGGTGTACCAGGCATCAACAACCTGAAGCCTCCTTCACTTGAAGAGAATTGCTTCCATATCGATTGAGCTATTTGAAGGGGTGGGTTAGCTTGAACTACTTTAATAGTGGGATATCCACTTGATAAAAATGTTGTTATCAACAAGGGGAAAACAATTTTATTTTTCATAAGTATTCAATCTTTAGAAGAATTTTTATGCAGGGAGAGGAGGAGGAAGAGTTCATTCTCCCCTCTCCTACAAGGTAAGAAGGGTTGGGGGTGAGGGAGAAATTATCACTATTCAACTGGATTTATATTAAATCCAAAAGAGCGACCAATTTCGTTTAACCCAACCCAAAATCTAAATTTGCTCGGTAAACTAGACCAGGTTAGCAGAAATAACCAACCCGATAAGAAGGTAAGAAGGAGCGAGGGGCTTTTTTGCGAGAGGCGAGAGAGGTTTTCTCCAACTGGTGGAAAACTTTCGCCACGCTGCCCTAGTAACTTTTCCTGAGGAGATTACTGAAAAGATTAAAGTTTTTGTCAATCCAAGCAATTAAACTCAGGTCACTGGAGATTGATCGGGGTGGTTTAGAAATCAACGTATCCAGGGCAATTAAGCGCTTGAAGTCAACTTTAATGTCGCCGGTACGCTCGGTTTTGCCATCACTCTGATAAAACTTGACACCCGCCAGCTGCATGATTTTAATAAACTCCTGAGCCATGATGCCATAGCCAATAGTGGTGGGATGAATGCCATCCAGTGAGAATAAACCTCCAGTCTTGCGACCTGTTGCATCGGATGTAAAGAAGCGAGAATCTGGTACAGGTGAAAGCGCTTGGAGTTCAGGTGCTAATTGGTACTGACCACCTACTTTGTCCCACCAACTGGGTCTAGCGCTTGGATCTTTGATATAGCGCCGAGATGCAAAACGATCCAATAAACCAGCGGTTTCAAATAGATACCAATCTCTACCTTCGTTTCGACCTTGGCGTACCGCATCGGTTATGTAGTCGTTGTATTGGTCAATGGCGCTATCAATCGCTCTTGCCTCTTGTTCTGTGATGGACGGGTGCTTATTGCGATCAAATTCTTTCTCACTAATCCAAGGTAAGGTGTAGTACGGGAAGTAGCGAGACCCCGGTTTAACCTTAATATCCAGACCACGGGCAAATGGTGCGATCGTGACGTGAGGAACGGTTCCCCAAATGACGTGACGAGCGCGGATTTTTTTGACTTGGGCAACAAGCTGGTCTAGTTCTGCTTTAAAGTGGATTGGACGCCAGACGGTATAGCGATCGTTTGTTGTCATATCGTCATAGCCTGGACCGCTCCAAACGACATTAAAGGTAAGTATGCTACCTAGAGCATTATTGGAACCGATGAGGACAATCAGCGTTTCAATTCCATCCCCATCGTTGGTTTCTTGTGTACCCTCTGCGCCCAGTGCTGCCGCTGCTTGCACTGGCGTGAGTGCTTTACCCTGGGAATCTCGTGCTGAGTTTAACACCCGCAGTGCCGAACGTTCGTTGTGATACTCAACTACCTGCCCAATGAAATCGTCCTTTGGCTTGTTCCGATTGAGTATGGCTTGGCAGGTATCCGCTGTGCCGGAGAGAGTATTTCGTAAATCCCACCCGTAGATTCCAAGATTGTGGTTAATCTCTCGTTGATTGGGGGGACGGGAACCCTCGCCACGTTCCCAATAATCCTCCACCTCATCCATGTAGTTGCGTAAAAATATCAGACCCGGAGCAAAATCCCACCAGTCTATTTTGTGACCATACTGCTCATCTAACCGCCGAGCCAGTCGTTCTAAGTTGATGGGAAACCCGTCTCCGGGTCCTTTGTAGGTTGGATAACGCAGATGCTTATCCCAACCCATTTCTCTGGCAATGAGCATCGGATACGAAAGTGCTGTGTTGAAGATTGCTCCACTCTGAAAGCCTTGGGAGAGGGAGTCGCCAATCGTCACAAGCCGATGCCGGGGAGTTCCTTGCCTATTGACGTTAACAGCAATGCCGAGGGTCGGGTCTGTAATCGGTTCACGCGCTTGGGCCTGGACAATGACATCATCCGGCGTTTTAGGATCGAGCATGTCATTAGGAAGTGATTTTGCCATCGTGTCTCCTTAGTTCTAGGGTGAGCTTCAGTTATTAAATTCTCCACAAGTGGTCAGGTAAACGCCGAAGCTTACCAAACCCTCTTTGCAACCCAGTTGGTTATTAGGCAGCAGATACTTCATCACGACTGATTGATCTGGTTACCCACAGGTGACTAAATAACCGAAAAGGGAAAGCAGGGGAGGAAAAGTAGTAAGGGAGGAATTCTCTCTAGCGCGATCGCGTCGTATACAGGTAAGGCGATCGCGCTACGCTGAGTAGAGCGCGCCCGCACGCCAACGCTTCCCGCTAAATTCACAAAGATCACATCCCGCTCTTCTTGTGTATTAAACTAGCATCTAATCTCGGTAATTTTGCATAATTTTGTTCAACTTAACTAGCACAAGTTTCGTCTGAATGGGTAGAGCCTCTCCCCCTCCATCTTCTATCGCACTTCATTCTCGTTTTCGTAACAATATTTGACACTTTCCCAGAAAATACTGGACAGTCAATTAGGCATAGGTTCTAATAGAAAAGTCTATTGACTCTGAAAAACCTAGCTCAACAAAAATGGGTCAATTCCTCTAGAAGCTAATCGGTAATCTTCAATGAAATACGGCATCGATATCGGACACAATTGTCCTCCAGACACGGGAGCCAAAGGAATCAGACAGGAAGATGGGCTAACGATGGAGGTGGGAACTAAAGTCATCTCAAAGTTGAAGTCACTCGGACATCAAGTTATAGACTGTAAACCGAGTCGTGCTAGTAGTGAAGGAGACTCACTCCGACAAAGATGCAGTATCGCTAATGCTAATAAAGTGGATACATTTGTATCTATCCATTTTAATTCTTTTAATAAGCAAGCGAATGGAACGGAAGTTTTTGCAACCAGTGATACGGGCAAAAGTATTGCCAAGCGGATACTCGACCAGATAGTTAAGTTAGGGTACTTCAATAGAGGGGTTAAAAATGGTTCGCATTTGTATGTTGTCAGCAATACAAATGCACCAGCCGTACTTGTAGAGTGCTCTTTCTGCAATGCAAAGGTAGATATGGATCGGTACAATGCAGAAGCGATCGCCACGGCTATTGTCAAGGGATTAACGGGACAAGCTTCCCCAAACCCTGATTCTGATGAAAAGACTACTGTACTCGAACTCCAACAAGCATTAAATCGCTTAAAAATCAAAGATGACAACGGCAAACCCGTCGTAGAAGATGGCTCTCTCGATAATGAAACGAAAGCCACAACCAAAAACTTTCAGGAAATTGTTGATATCACTGAAACGGGAATTGCTGGGGCAACTACATGGCTAGCGATTAATCAGATACTCGCCAAACCAATTCTACGAGCGAACCACGCCGCAGGCACAGTTGTAAAATATGTTCAATACCGGGTGGGAACTCAGGTAGATGGTATGTATGGTCCAGGTACAGCAGATGCAGTTGAGAAATTTCAAAAACAACAAGGTTTAACTGCTGATGGCAATGTAGGGCCACAAACCTGGGGGAAATTGATAGGTTAAGGACACTCATTACTTCACAAGAGTAATGAGTCTTCCTAATCCAATCTGTAATAAAATAGCCAGGTGTTAACATCTGGCTTTGACAACTGATACGAGCATCCTTAAAGATTGCTGTTATTCCACTCTGCTCAAGTCTATGGCATTTAATATCAGTGTCTTAAAACTGCCAACCCTCAAAAAAGGCTCTAGTGGCTCTACTGTCCGTGCTTGGCAGAACTTTTTAAAAGAGGCAGAATATCCGATTGGCAAAGTTGATGGCATCTTTGGCAATACAACTGAACAGCTAACCCGCAGCTATCAGCAAAGAAATAGCTTGCCTGTTAATGGAGTTGTAGATAATACAACTTATACCAAAGCCTTGACGAATGGCTTTATTTATAAAGTTCCTAATCTTACAGCTGACTTGTTGTTAAGTTACCTCCGCTTTGGAGAGGCAGAGGTTAAAGACTTACAAAAAAGCCTGAATACAATAATAACTCCCGATCTGACAGTAGATGGCGATTTTGGTTCTAGAAGTACTCAGGGGTTAGCTCAAGCTTACCTGCAAAGAGATGTACGCTTACGTGACGATTTTGAGAACAAGCTTTCTTCTGCAACCCAGCAGAAACTGGGAGCCGATTTCAATCTAGCAATGGATATTCTTACTGGCTATGCTAAAAGAATCCGATTTCGCCTGAGTGGTCCCCATTGGGTTGACTACTTTCCAACGGCACGCTCAATTTCTGATTTAGCCTCACCCTTTCGGGAAAAGGTACAAGCATTTCAAAAAGCGTTAATCGATGCGGGAGCACAAACAATTATCGCAGCAACTTATCGACCTAAAGAACGTGCCTACCTAATGCACTACTCTGCCAGGATTGATAGAGGACAAATCGCTCCAGAGGATGTGCCATCAATGGCTGGAGTTGATATTGAATGGGTACATTACACAAAGGCGGGTTCGCTGCAAGCCGCAGAACTGATGGTAGAGGCTTATGGTACAGGTGGGAATCCTGTTGCGCTGGAGTCTCGTCACACTCAAAAACTGGCAATTGACTGGAATATTACCTGGAAAGGCACGCTCAAAATCAAGAAAAAGGATGGAAGCATCGTTAGTATCGGTAACCCTCCCAATGGGGCTAATAATATCGGCCTACATGCTGTCGGTACATCCTATGGCGTATTTAAACTATTGAATGATCCACCCCATTGGTCATCCGACGGTCGTTGAGGTTTTAAGAGGGCAAGCACTTACCTAGGTTAA
The DNA here is from genome assembly GCA_036703965.1 of Leptolyngbyaceae cyanobacterium. Classification (GTDB taxonomy): domain Bacteria; phylum Cyanobacteriota; class Cyanobacteriia; order Cyanobacteriales; family Coleofasciculaceae; genus DATNQP01. The sequence goes on along the minus strand of DATNQP010000028.1, from coordinate 2,907 downwards.
GGCTACATCCAGAACGCGATCGCACCTCAAGCATCTCTCACAAAGGGGCTTCTAATAAATTAATCATCCCAGAGGAGCTGGATAGGTAAGGAGATGGGGAGAAAAACCTTACCTTACCTTCTCTTCTTCCTAAGCGGACTTTTTTATTGGGAAGTCCCGAAAGATACAAGCCGTAATGCTGCGTCAATCCTTGTTCACAACGGCTGTCCTACTGCTGTTATCCAAGTCATAGGACTGCGTGAAAGCCCAATCAGGGTCTTCATTCGTGCGACTATCAGTCTTAGTTTTTGGCTTGGGTTCGCTGGTAGAAAAGCTAACGAACGCAGAAACACCAAGAACGACAATAGCTAAGATTTCCATTTTCTCTGCCTCAATTATTGGTACTTCACTGTGGAAAACGTTCGACGAGTTAGCAGAAAGTTTTCTACGTTTAGGTGTAGAAGTAAGTGTGAACTCACTCTGCTACAAACTACTGAGACTGCCCTCGGTTTCGGGATGCTTAATCAAAGCTTCTTATTTACTTTGAGAGTTTGTTTATACTTGATTAAACTTACTCTTCTTAGGAACAAGCCCAGGAGTTATAGAGTCAGGCGTTTAATACTGTTTAAAGTAAGCATCTTTGCACTCAAATGATGGGCATCCAGGTGGATCTATTTTTAGATACTCCTTGACTCGTATCAACATCTATCTTTAGGATGAGTTTTGGACTAAAAAAAGCGATCGCTTTATTGGTGAGCAGACTCTTGACCTATGATTTGAGTAAACGCACGTAGCAGAAATTCACTTTTCTGTGAAAATAAACGTGGCGTGCAGCAGGTGCAAGCTGCTGCTACACTGCCACGAAATACTCCAAACCTTCTTCGAGATGAACCTACCCGCATCAAGCCGACTACAGTTCACCCCAGATTTGAACATCTGCCGAACCTTAAACGGGATGTGGCAAGTGTCTGGTGCTCACGGACGCATCGACCCAAAAAGCGCAATCCAGAGTATGTTCGAGTACATGGATGCAGGCTTCACCACCTGGGACTTAGCAGACCATTATGGTCCAGCAGAAGACTTTATTGGAGAGTTCAGGAAACAACTGGTCGCTACCCGTGGGAAGGAGGCTCTATCTAACCTGCAAGCCTTCACCAAGTGGGTGCCAAGACCAACCAAAATGACCAAACAGTTGGTCGAGAAGAACATTGATATCTCTCTTGGGAGGATGGGAGTTGAAGCCCTCGACCTGCTGCAATTCCATTGGTGGGAGTATCGGGATAAAAATTACCTAGACGCCCTCAAGTACATGTCAGAACTTCAGGACGAGGGTAAGATTAAGCACCTTGCCTTAACTAACTTTGATACTGATCACCTGCAAATCATCACTGATGCAGGGATAAAAATCGTATCCAACCAGGTGCAGTTTTCTCTCATCGACCAGCGTCCTGAAGTCGATATGGTACCGTTTTGTACTAAACATGACATCAAGCTTTTCACCTACGGGACTCTCTGCGGTGGCTTGTTAAGTGAAAAGTATCTAGGACAACCCGAAGCACGAGGAGGAGAGCTTTCAACGGCTAGTTTGAGGAAATACAAGAATATGGTAGATGCGTGGGGTGGTTGGAGCTTATTTCAAGAACTGCTTTCCTTACTTCAGCAAATTGCGACAAAACATGCAGTGAGCATCCCCAATGTTGCAATTCGCTACATATTGGATAAACCGGCAGTTGCGGGTGTGATTGTTGGCGCACGCTTGGGTGTATCGTCGCACTTGGAAGACAATGCCAGAGTATTTAGTTTGATGCTAGATCAGTCAGATCGCGACCAGATTAATGCTGTACTTAGAAGGTCGCGCGATCTGTATCAATTGATCGGCGACTGTGGAGACGAATATAGGCGTTGACCAGAAAATGACGACGCGCAAGCCCCATAGGGGCATGAATACCTTAGCCCCTACAAACGACTTGTATTGCACTCAACTCTTGAACCGCTATAGTTTGTGACGCGACCAATTCCCCTTCACCCTAGCAACTTCACAACCTGAACTGCGAACGCAAGCTATCCACCTACCTTGCTCCTCAGTCGATAACCAATCTAATAGCGTTAACGTACCCTTTAAGGAGTCAACTTCCTCACCCTCAGCAAAATTGACCTTAAAATCAATCAATACATCTCCAGCATCATCCTGCCAAAAAACCCCCTCCGGTGAAGTTACAGGCTCTAAACCAAAGGCACTCAAAGAAAAACTGGAGTAGGTATTGGCATCGTGAACCAAAACCACTTCCCCTTTAATCAAACAATCTTCACCGAAGAACTCATATTTGAAGCATGCTGCCTTAGCTGACGCTTCACCAACTCCTAGACTAGTCAGCTTAACTGCATCTGTGGCGATTAGTAATCTTTTGAGCAGAGCAGGCAGCATGTTGATTTTTATTTTTGCAGAGTATTCTAACGGAAGTTGTACTTCAATCATTGAATGTAAACTCTGAGTAAGCAAAACGACTAGGCTTCTTCAGGAACTTTACAGAAAATTTAAATTAGAGAATAGGCTTGGCTGTTCAACGGGGATGATTGAGCGATCGCCTATGACGGCTACAAGTTGGAGTCAAGAATTTCTGTAACCTTGACTTTGACTTGACCCTCACCAAGCTGAATCTGTAGTTCCTGTCCGGGGACTACATTAGCTGTTGAACGAGCAATCGTTCCGTTTTCCGTTCTTACCACGGCATAGCCTCGTTTCAGGACATTCTCTGGGTCAAGTGTCGCTAGCTTTTGCCGCAGAAATTCGCAGTGTTGCGTAGCTTGACTTAGACGCCGAGATGTGGATTGAACCAATTGCTGACGCTTCTGGGCGATCGCTTTTTGTTCGCCGCGCAGCTGTCGGTCAAGGGGTAGGCGTCGCAATCGGTTTTCCAGATGTTGAAG
>DATNQP010000027.1:0-6753 GCA_036703965.1 Leptolyngbyaceae cyanobacterium | reverse complement strand
CCTCTCGAAGTCTATTAATCAAAGCTTGATTTGCCGGAACTTGGAACCACTGAAAAACAGATTGAGCAATTTCTGGACCAATACCGTAAACGCCTTCAATTGTTGCAGCTGATGCTCCTGCCAACTGTTCAACCGTAGGAAACTGCTGGGTCAACGTTTGAGCATTCACACTGCCAACGTGGCGAATCCCTAAACCGTAAAGGACTCGCGACCAAGGTTGAGTTTTGGAATTAGCGATCGCACCTACCAATTTCTCTGCTAATTTCTTACCCATACGTTCCATTGATGCCAGTTGTTCGGCGGTTAAATCGTACAGATCAGCAACTGAATGTACTACCCCCTGGTCAACCAACTGTTGGACAATCTTTTCCCCCAAACCGTTGATATCAAGGGCGTTACGACTTGCCCAGTGTACAAGTGCCCCTTTGAGGATGGCTTGACAAGAAGCATTAATACACCGAGTTACCGCCTCACCCACTGGACGCACGACTGGCTGATTGCAGACGGGGCAATGGGTCGGCATTTGGAAGGGTTGGGTGTCAGTGGGACGGAGTTCTAGCAATACCCGCACCACTTCCGGGATAATCTCACCCGCTTTGCGAACAATCACCGTATCGCCAATGCGGATATCTAATTCAGCGATGCGATCGCTATTATGGAGGGTTGCTCGTTGTACGGTTGTTCCTGCTAGTTGTACTGGCTGCATTTCTGCCAGGGGTGTCAGTGCGCCAGTTCGTCCGACATTAACAGAGATATTTTTTACCACAGTCGGGGCTTCTTCTGCGGGATATTTAAGTGCGATCGCCCAACGGGGAAACTTCTGTGTAAACCCTAATTGTTCCTGAAGCGCAAACGAATTTAGCTTCACCACTACCCCATCTGTCATATAAGGTAGATTCCGCCGTTCTATATCCCAGTAGTTGTAATAATCCCGCACCTCGTCTAAGGAGGCACACAGTTTTCGATTCGGATTCACCCGGAAACCCAACGTTGCCATCAACTCCAGTGCATCCCATTGGGTATTGGGGATTAGGGATTGGGGATTAGGGATTGGGGATTGGACGGAATCTTCCCCAGTCTCCAGTCCCGGCATATGCAATGTATAGGGAAAGAAATCCAGCCGCCGCCGATCGACAATTCGGGGGTCTAATTGCCGCAATGTGCCAGCTGCTGCATTACGAGGATTGGCAAATAGCGCTTCTCCTGCTTCCTCTCGTTCTTGATTAATTTGTTCAAATACATCTAACGGCAAAAATGCCTCGCCTCGTATTTCCACAATGGTAGGCGGTATCTCTACATTCAGCCGTAAGGGAATCGAGCGAATCGTGCGTACATTCTGAGTAATATCTTCACCTGTGATGCCGTCACCCCGTGTTACACCACGTACCAAGACGCCATTTTCATACGTCAGCGCCAAAGCATTTCCATCTATTTTTAACTCGCAGACATATTCAAACCCCCCTTGCCCCCCCTTGGTAAGGGAAGGTGCATAACGTTGCCAGCGTTCCTGCCACTTGGCAAACTCCTCAATATTGAAGGCATTTTCCAGGCTGTAGAGAGGGATATTGTGCCGTACTGAGGAAAACTGAGACGCTGGTTTCTCTCCTACACGCTGGGTGAGACTATCCGGTGTCACCAACTCAGGATACTGCGCCTCTAAGTCTTGCAGTTCCCGATACAGCTTGTCATAGACGGCATCCTCCATCACAGGATTGTCGAGGACGTAGTAGGCATAACTAGCTTTTTGCAGAAGTTGCCGCAGTTCTTGAACCCGCTGTCTAATTTTGGGCGTTACTTGTGCCACAGCGTTTATCATCCTCAACGCGCATTCGCTTCTAGTTTAGCGATAAGCCTTCTATGACCTAATCACATCCCACTTAACAAGAAGCCCCGCCATAGAAGGCTGGGCTTCTAACGTCGATAGGCGTTCCCACTTACCAACTATTGCTTTAAGCTATGATATTTTCCTCTCTCTTTGGTCTGTCAGTCTTTTGGCTGCCTTGTCCTGAGGGATATGCAAAAAATAAATCAGGGATTTGCAAAAAATAAATTATCCTACCAACGGCTGTAGAGTTGAGACATGCCTCGACCCTACAATAGCTGGAAGTCCTTTATCGCACATTGCGCCCTCACTAGGTCAGCCATTTGCCCAAAATAATTACCTGCCCAACGTTTGGGAGGTTTCGAGAAGAGCTTTATGGCGAGCGCTCCCTCCAGTAGCTTCCTTGCTTTGTAAACAAAAACCTTGCTTCCTGAGAGCAATGATTAGAATTTGTTTGACTTTTAAAACAAATTCTAAAGTTATTGAAACAGTAGTCACATTATTTTGAGTTTTATATTATTTTTTAATTAGGAAAACAATTGATGCGTAAATTTTAACCCTCTTGTGCAGCTTGTACCTCTTTAAGGAGTTTAGAAACGAGGTACAAGCGATCCCAAGGGGGATAAAACTTGCGCATCAAAACATTTCCTAAAGGGAATTAGAAGCAAAGCTTCGCTATCAAAGAGCATGGCTTTTAGCTATCATGGTGCATCAGAAACGAGAGTTTTTTGAGTTGAGGTCAAATTTAAATAACCTAGTAAACTATTTACTCTAACTCTCAAAAACGATATTAACTTGAGGGTTAAGAGCTGAAAAATGAACGCAAATCACTCCTCTTCTTGGCCTGAGTCTCCTCAGGAAAAAACTGACTTTAGACAGGTTCAGCAGGTTCACTTTAAGAGTGAACGTTGGCAGTCTGAAGCCTTCCAATCCCTACAGAAAAATAGGGACGAATTAGAGTGGCAACAGAAGCTGTATGACAGTCTTCCCTGCATTTGTTTCACTCTCAACTCGACAGGAATGATTCTTTCAGTCAGCCAGTTTGGTGCTGCCTCTCTAGGTTATGACGCTCTTGAGTTGGCTAACAAGTCAGTTAGCGAAGTTTTTTATTGGGAAGACCAAGCCCGTTGTCAAGCAGAGTTGACTGAGCTACAACAGCCAACTCAAATTAGTCAATGGGAAACCCGTATTATCCGCAAAAACGGTGACATTCTGTGGGTAAAAGCGATCGCTCGCTGGGTGCCAGGAACGGAATCAAATCCCATAATAAGTCTAGTTTGTGAAGACATTAGTGCCTCGAAGCAGATGGAGGAGGCACTGCGGCAGAGCGAGGCGCGGTTCCAGGCAGCTGTAGAGGGGAGTCTCGATGCCTTCTTCATATTCCAGAGTTTGCGAGATGAAGAGGGACGCATTATCGACTTCACATTCGCCGATCTGAACTCTAAGGGCGAGAAGATGATTTCGATGTCCAAGGAAGAAGTGATTGGCAAGCGGCTATGTGAGCTTATCCCCATCAATCGCACGGGTGGTTTTTTTGAGAAGTATGTCAGGGTTGTTGAAACCGGAATTGTCTTAGAAGAGGAGTTTCCCATCTCGACACCGGAAGTTACTGCCTCATGGCTTCAGCATCAAGTGGTTCCACTCAATGATGGTGTAGCGATTACAGCCAGAGATATCACTGAGCGCAAGCTTTTGGAAGAAGAAATGCGCCAGACTAACAGCTTCTTACAGACCATGATTGACCATCTGCCAGTCGCTGTTTTTGTCAAAGATGGGAAAGACGATCGATTTGGTGAATTTAAGCTGTGGAACAGAACCAGCGAAATGATGTTCGGGTTAACCTCACAGCAAGCGATCGGGAAAACAGTCCATGACTTTTTCCCGAAAGAACAGGCGGACTTTTTTGGCAAAAAAGACCGACAAGCGTTTGAGCGTGGAACCCCTGAGGATATTCCGGAAGAGCCGATTGACAGCTACAGCTTGGGGAGAAGGATTCTACATACCGTAAAGGTACCCCTCTACGATGAAAACCACGAACCGGAATATCTACTATGTATTTCGGAAGACATCACTGAGCGCAAGCAGGCAGAAGCAGAATTACTTCGCCAATCCCAGGCATTAGCCAATTTCAGTTCAAATCTCAAAGAACTGCATCGGCTAAATACGGCAAAGTACGACAGCTTTGAACATCTATTTTCTGAATACCTGCCAACAGGATGTGAAATATTACAACTTCCTACTGGCATTGTTAGTGAAATTGATGGTCAATCCTACATCATCCGTTCTGTGCAGTCTGATTTGGATTTCTTAGTACCAGGATTAGAGTTTGAATTAAAGGATACCTATTGTGCTGCGGTAGTCAAAGAACAGAAGACTATTGGTTATAGCCAGGTTGGTAAAATCAAGGAAATGCAAAACCATCCTGTCTATCAAAATCTGAAAATAGAAACTTATATTGGTACTCCTATATTTGTAAATAATCAGATTTATGGAACATTAAATTTTTCTTCAACTCAAGCCAGAAGTACAAACTTTGGGACTTATGAACAAGAAATCATTGAGTTGATGGCTCAAAGTATTGGCATTTTCATTGGCGCTCATCAAGCGGAAATGGAGCGCAAGCAGGCAGAAGAAGCGCTGCGACAGCAGTTTCAGAGGGAGCAGTTGGTGGGGGCGACGCTTAGGAGTATTCACCAGTCCTTGAACCTGGAGGAGATTCTGAACACGACGGTGGCGGACGTTCGGCAATTTCTCGCCTGCGATCGCGTGATTATTTTCCGCCTCCATGCCGATGGCAGCGGGGTTGTCGTCGTCGAATCGGTAGGGTCTGACTGGATACCTATTTCAGGGACAATCATCAACGATCGCTACTTTGCACAAAGCTATGTCCAACTTTACCAACAGGGTCGAGTCCAGGCGATAGAGGATATCTACACAGCCGGTTTGGCTGAATGTCACATTGATTTACTAGCTGGGTTTCAGGTGAGAGCCAACCTGGTGGTGCCGATTGTGAATGAGGAGAAATTGTGGGGGCTGCTGGTTGCTCAGCAGTGCGGGGAGACAAGGCAGTGGCAGGCATTGGAAATCGATTTGCTCAAATCACTCTCCACCCAAGCAGCGATCGCAATTCAACAGTCTGAACTTTATCAGCAGGCACAAACTGAAATTATTCAACGCCAGCAGGCAGAAGCAGCACTACAGCAGCAGTTTCAGCAGGAGCGCTTGATCGGAGCGATCGCCCAACGCATTCGCAAGTCTCTAAATCTAGAGAAAATTCTTAAGGCTACAGTGGCTGAAGTGCGACAAGCTATTGCCTGTGATCGAGTCATCATTTTCCGCTTCGAGCCAGATTGGAGTGGAAAGGTGGTAGTGGAATCTGTCGATAAGCATTGGCCCTCTATCCTTGGAACAAGTATCTACGACCCTTGTTTTGAAGAAGCTTATGTCTTGCCTTACAAACAAGGTCGGGTCAAGGCAATAGAGGATATCTACACCGCAAATCTTAGCCAGTGTCATATCAATTTACTCGCTCAGTTGCAGGTAAGAGCGAACTTGGTGGTACCGATTTTGAAAGGAGAACAGTTGTGGGGACTGCTGGTTGCCCACCACTGTTCAGAACCCAGGCATTGGCAGGAATTCGAGATTAATTTGCTTCGTTCATTGGCGTCCCAAGTAGCGATCGCAATTCAGCAGGGTCAACTCTATGAACAGGCGAAATCCCAAGCTAAACGAGAGCAGGCACTCAATCACCTAACTCAAGCCATCCGCTCGTCTCTAGACTTAAATACCATTTTTTCCACAGCTGTCCGTGAGATTGGCTCCCTCTTGCAAGTAGACTGCGCTTGCATCGTGCAATATTTACCAGAACGAAAGCGTTGGTTACATGTATCAGAATTTAGTAACAACCCAGACTTACCAGCGTTTTTAGGCACAGAAATTCCCGATGAAAATAATCAGATTGCCGACCGACTCAAACGACTAGAAATTGTCAAGATTGACGATACTGATAGGTTTGAAGACGAGATTAACAAAGGCTTGGCTCAAACGTTTCCGGGAGCTTGGTTACTAGTGCCACTGCACTTTGACTCAAAGGTTTGGGGCAGTATCACGCTGGGTAGATATACTTGTCCCTACCAGTGGCAAGACTCGGAGGTAGAATTAATCTGTGCCGTTGCTGACCAAGTGGCGATCGCTATCCACCAAGCAGAACTCTACAAGCAAAGTCGCACCGCAGCGGCAACAGCCCTTACACAAGCCCAGCAACTTGAGCAAACTGTGCAGGAACTCCAGAGAACACAATCCCAGCTAGTGCAGAGTGAAAAAATGTCTAGCCTAGGACAACTGGTTGCAGGGGTGGCTCACGAAATCAACAACCCCGTCAGCTTCATCTATGGCAATCTGGCTCACGCCGAGGACTACACTCAAGACATCCTAGGTTTACTAAAACTGTATCAACACCAATACCCCAATCCCGCGCCGGAAATTCAGTCGGAAATTGAAGCTATCGACCTGGATTTCCTGCTTGAAGACTTGCCGAAACTCCTGGATTCGATGAAGGTTGGGGCAGAGCGGATTTGTGAAATTGTGTGCTCACTGCGTAACTTCTCCCGCCTCTCCGAAGCGGAAATGAAAGCCGTCAATATTCACGAAGGTCTTGATAGTACACTCATGATTCTGCAAAACCGCCTGAAGGCTCAACCGAAGCATCCTGGGATTCAGGTGATCAAAGAGTACGGCAACCTGCCAAAAGTGGAGTGCTATGCGGGACAGCTGAATCAGGTGTTTATGAATTTGCTTAGCAACGCAATTGATGCCATTGATGAGCAGAACCAGACGCGATCGTTTGAAGAAATCAAGGCACGTCCCAGCATTATCCGAGTGCGAACCGAGGTCAACTCAAACCAGGTAATCATTCGGATTGCAGACAATGG
>DATNQP010000026.1:0-2195 GCA_036703965.1 Leptolyngbyaceae cyanobacterium | reverse complement strand
CAATCTTGGACGGACGAGGAACTGGAACTGCTACAAGCTGTTGCCAATCAACTGGTCATCGCTATTAACCAAGCGCAACTCTACGAACAAAGTCGCATCGCTGCTACCACTGCCCAAACTAAAGCGACTCAGCTTGAAGTTGCCATGCGCGAACTTCAACAAACTCAATCTCAACTCATCCAGTCCGAAAAAATGTCCTCTCTAGGACAGCTAGTCGCCGGTGTTGCCCATGAAATTAACAACCCTCTTAACTTCATCCACGGCAATCTCACCCACGTCCATCAATATTCCCAAGACCTGCTCAATCTGATTCAACTTTACCAGGAATATTACCCCCATCCCGTAGCAGAAATTCAAGCCGAGACAGAGGTAATTGACCTGGATTTCCTCAAGAAAGACTTGCCCAAACTCCTCTCCTCGCTGGAAATGGGAGCTGAGCGCATTCGCAATATTGTCTTATCTTTACGCAACTTCTCGCGCTTGGATGAAGCTGAGAAGAAATGGGTGGATATTCACGAAGGTATTGATAATACCTTGCTGATTCTCGCTCACCGCCTGAAAGCCAAACAATCGCAATATCCAGACATCCAAGTCATTAAAAACTACAGCAACCTGCCTAACGTGCAGTGCTACCCTGGACAACTCAATCAGGTGTTTATGAATATCCTGAGTAATGCGATTGAGGCGATAGATGAGTGCCGTAAAGAGCGAATCGCCTCCGGTGGCGGTGTGCTAACACCTGAAGACATCAAAAACGAACCCGGTATCATTTGGATTTGTACAGAGGTTTTAGCCGACTCCAATCAAGTGGTAATTCGGATTGCTGATAACGGTTCAGGTATGACACAGGAGGTTGGTCGTAGGTTATTCGATCCGTTTTTTACAACTAAACCTGTTGGTCAGGGTACAGGGCTAGGGATGTCCATTAGCTACAAAATTGTGGTAGAGAAACATGGCGGTCAATTGCAGTGTATTTCAGCACCGGGTTTGGGTACAGCGTTTTTAATTTACATTCCAATTCAGTTGAATTGCCACGCTGGCACAATTGGTTCAGAAGTCTTAACACATCTCCCTAGCGACAGAACAATTCCTTGAGGTAGATGTTCTGTTTTAGCAAAATTAATACAATAACTGTCTCGGCAAATGCTAATTAACACGGGCATTGCCACTGATAGGACATTAAAGCATGAGCTTCTAGCTGCGTTACTCGCTAGGAGCTTTTTTATTGTATATATTTTATGCCGATTATGTACGTTTTCGTACATAGTTTGTAGTCTGTCTATCCATCGTACTGAATGTTGACCCCTTCCCTTGATCAAGGAAGGGGCTTTTCGGCTCCTCCTTCCCTGTAAGGGAAGGGAACTGAGGTGTTAGGTTTCTCAATAACATACAAACGAAACTAGACACCTTGAATAGGCTGGGTGCTCACGTTCACCTCTGATAATCGATTCAGGATGTATTGCCTTTGCTCTTCATCGAATAACTCGTAAAACTTTGTGGAATTGGCATTCTGGATTTTGTTGAGCACTGATGCCTTCCACGGCTCTCTCTTTAGAATTACCCCCTTAGCAGCCACGCTATACTCTCGAAGCATTTTTTCATTGAATGGAACGCCGATAAACCTGCACAGTTGCGTCAGCACGGATTGCGGATCTTCTACTAGGTGTTCATACTTGACCAATATGTGATTAGGTTTGTGTTGGTGACTAAGACTGCTCTGTGTACCCTTAATCCACAAATCAATACATTCGTCAAGGCTCCACGGTTTATTACCCCATGATGATTTAGGATACTTGTGCGTTGCGTCATAGAGTGAGGCTACTACATCGGCTCCGTTGCGGAGGATATGGATAAACTTCGCTCGTGGTATTAGTTTCTCGATGAAGTCAATGTGGTGCAGGTGTGGAGGACTTTTTTCCACCCAAAGGCTCTTGCCCTGCTCTTCGGTTAATGTATCGAGTATTTCTAAAAATGTTTTGGTATATTGGCTTGGAAAGAAGGCAAACCTGGACAGACGTTGCAGCATCTTCTCTTGACCTATCTCATGAAGATACTTCTCCAACTCCGGCCTCGCTCTTTGTGAGGCAAGACCCAAGGCGCGGCGTCGAGGCTCATAACGGGGGTTGAGATGCATAAAAAATTGGGACTCTGGAAATGAAGCGATTTGCGGATGAGCTGCCAGCATACTCTGTAGC
>DATNQP010000025.1:0-5049 GCA_036703965.1 Leptolyngbyaceae cyanobacterium | reverse complement strand
TTTGGCAAGCGCCTGCGGAATCGCATCAAGCAAGCTCTTGAAAGCTTCAAAGGCTTTGGTCAAGCTCCGCCCCAACCCAGACCTCATGAAACACCTGATAAATTATTTTCAGCCAACCGGCGTCTTCAGACCTGGCAGGATGCAGTAAAAGAGGGGTACCGATACATCCTGGATAAATCAGCACCAGGGCTTGGTAAATCACACGCGGCTGGCATCGCCCTGCCTGATGCATTCGATACTGAAAAGCTGTGGTACATCAGCGCCGACCATAGGAACCCCACGACGGGCGTTATCGAATCTAACTACGTCGATTTGCCAGTTCGTCACAACGGGCTAAAATTTGACGACACGCGCAAGACTCCCAATGGAAACTCCTTCAAAGTGTGGCCCAAACCAGGGGAAGAACCCGACACTAAAGGTAACTGCCTTAAAACCGACCTATTCCAGAAGTTTAGGGCAAAGAATCTCAACGTTGAGGCGTCTGATTCAAGCCCCATTTGCTCTAATTGCAAAGTCGCTCACCTGTGCAAAAGTGGCAGCGGGAGAAACTACAATGCATCTTTCCGGGGCGATCGTAAAAGTGCACTCAACGCTAACAGAATCCGTGCCCATGCCGATTCTTTGCCCTCACCTATTGACTTTGATTACTTCACTTCAGGTCTTTTTTGGGACGAAGTCGGTACTCAATTCAAGTCAATGGATAGCGTTGATGTCACCCTGGCCGACTTCGATCAGACCTGGGCAGAGCTGGAAACTTCATCTCCGGACCTGCACGAAGCACTAAAACCTCTTCGGCTTGCCCTAAGACCTCTACTGACGGGCGATGTAAAGCAACCTTATCACGGGTGGGATGATGGGAGTATCCGAGCGCTACTGCCATCTGTGCCAGATAACTTAAGCCAAATTATTAATGAACTGGAGCGGGTCTTAAAACCTGACCTCAGCTTTCTGAAAAACCAACCCGATAGCGTAAGCTCGAGTGGGCTGGACATATCCAAAGGAATAAACCGCCTAATTAATCGCCAATTTAGACGCTTTGTTCATGAGGAATTCTCCGAAGAGTTCCAAAAGTTAGCTCTCAATTGGCTCGTCCCATTCCTAAACATTTGGTCGGGAGAGCGGGGCGGTTTCCGGTGCGCTCGCGCTGAACTTACTATCTTTACCCACAGCGCTCGTCATGCATCAGTTGCAGGCTCCGCCAAGTTTAACGTCTTTTTGGATGCAACCATCACTCGCGAACACTTAGCGCTGCTCTTAGAAGTCGAACCCGACGAGATTTATGTGGTTGAGCAAGAAACTCCAAATCTGGGGAATCTCAGAATTCTCCAAGTTACTGGCATGGGGAAACTCGGCAAAGACCGCTCTGAATCCATGCAAGACCGTGTAGCTGCGCTGAAAAAGGCTCTCTCAGAGCGATACCCTGCAGGTATAGCCTTTGGCGACTGGAAAACTCATGCAGAAGCAGGCGACGGGCAATGGTTTGTCAACTTACGAGGGTCGAACGAATTCCAAACCACTCCCACCCTGGCAGTGTTCGGGGTTCCCTACCAAAACATCGGACACCTCCAAGCCCTCTACCAGACGCTTACAGGTGATTCTGCTCCCCTGGATAAGCAAAACCCTCATCAGGGATTACAACGCTTTATACAGGGTCATGTAGAGGCTGAAATTGAACAGGCTGTGGGTAGATTGCGTTCACACATTCGACCAGAGGAGCAGCTGACTTTCATTTTCGTTGGAGATTATGACCTGAGTTTCCTGGGGATGCCCGTCGAGCAAATTACAGCTTTTGAACTGTGTGATGAGGCGGGTACGCTACGGCAGAAAACCCGATGGGCGATATGGCAGGCCTATGTGCAATTACGCCAACAGCTAAAAGACCCAACCGAGATTGGATTGAACCAGTTGGCACGGCTCGTTGGGATTACCAAAGGGCGGTTGAGCCAAATTGCTAAGGAGTTCTTTGGTTGGTCGGGATTACAGAGGTGTTTAGACTTGCTATTTAACTCTCTATATAACAACCCTAAACACCCGCTCTTGGTGGATGAAGATGTTTACTGGCTAGCTATTGACTATCTCCCTTTAATATTGGAACTCCCTCCACTAGAAGCACTCCTCGAAGTCGCCATGCTGATTAGAACGCAGAACTTAGAGGGCTTTAAGCAGATACTGGCAGCGGCAACTTTAGAGACTAAATCTAAGCTGCTGAGTGCGTTTCTCGCCTTGATGCCAATGGAGGTGATGTCAGGCTCGTGGAAGCCCTTGGGCTTTAGCTCTGAATGAAGCCAATGGAAAAAGTCGAGATTTTGAGTTGATGTGTAGTACTTAATTCCAAGGAATCATGGGAAGACAGCAAAAAATTAAGAGAGAGCGCAAACAGATGAGAGAGCGTGAGCGATTGAAAAAATCTGTGCTGGCTCCCGATTTTCGGGATACCGAACTCTCTAAATTTTTCCCAACACACCTCAAACAGTATTCAGGGGAAATAGCTATCTATGCCATCAACGAGGCGCGTCCTGGCATAGTGATGGTTGAGTTTGGAGAGGATGAGGTCTACCGAAGTTTTGAGTCTTTGGAGCAGTTTCACGACGACATTCAAGACTTAGAAGAGAATGATTACGGCGATGATACCCCTGAGTGGATTGAAAGCGTTCAGCAGCATTTGCGACTAATCGAGGAAACAAATTTTTCAACTCACCGCTTGCTCTGGCTTGACATTAGCGAACCCGATGAAAAGATCGAGTGTTTTAGTTTAACTCAATTGCAAGAGTCATCCACTCCTTATGGGGGGCAGAACTCTTGAATCAGACCACATCGTTCTGCGCGATCGCATTGTGTGACACAATAACTTGCGAGAAGAGCCTTCCGAGCAAGTAATCAGTGATGAGTGACTTCCTTAAAACGACTTCTACTCCAGAGGAGTCTTCGTTAGCGTTGACGGTGCCACTGCCCTTGACCCGCCATCCGGCACACGTCTATCTCACGTCTTTGGGGCAGGGGTCTCGTCCGACGATGCGGGGTTCGCTCAACGCGATCGCGTCTATGCTTACAAATGGAAAGTGCGATGCGATGACGCTCGATTGGTCTAAGCTGCGCTATCAGCATACGGCAGCAGTGAGAGCGGTATTAATGGAGAAGTATAGTCCCGCCACGACCAACAAAATGCTGACGGCGTTGAAAAGGGTGTTGCAGGAGGCGCTCAAGTTGGAACTCATCTCTGAAAAAAACTATAAGGGGGCGACGGACTTGCGCTCGGTTCCCGGCAGCAAAGGGTTGAAAGGTCGCGCCTTGAGTCGGGACGAGATTGCAGCTCTCCTTTCTGTCTGTCAAAACGATGCGACGCCTAGTGGGGTCAGGGACGCGGCGTTGATTGCCATCTTACGGGGGTCTGGCGTGCGTCGTCGGGAGTTAGTCAATCTGGATTTGAGTGATTTTGAAGAGTCAACGGGAGCGATTGAAGTTCGCGATGGGAAGGGAGGGAAAGACCGAACGGTGTACTTGTCTACTCAGGCAATTCGGGTGGTGTTAAATTGGCTAGCGGTTCGGGGGGACCCTCCTGGACCACTATTGTGTCCGGTGAATAAAGGCAAGCGAGTCACCATCAGACGCCTTACCTCTCAGGCGGTGTTATTCATCTTGCAAAAGCGGGGAGAAGAGGCGGGTGTTGCATCTTTTAGTACGCACGATTTCAGGAGAACGTTTATCTCTGACTTATTGGATGCGGGTGTGGATTTGGTAACGGTTCAACGCCTCGCGGGACACTCCGACCCCAGTACCAGTTCTCGCTACGACCGAAGACCCGAAGCGGTGAAGCGTCAGGCGGTGGAACTTTTGGACTTGCCGGGGCTTTCTGAATAGTCAATTATGGTAAAATTGGAGACAAAGTTGTTGTCATGAGCAAGCTTAACGTATCGGCTCGCAGACTAAATGAAGTTTGTACGACTTTCGTGAAATTTTAGCGACCGAATTCGATATCACGAAATGAACTGGCTGATATCTGAATCGACCAATAAGCTGACCCCACCTACGGCGTATTCATTATACAGATTACCGTCCAAGGTCTTCGTACCACTCTCCTTCCAGCCCTGACCAAGAGAAACTACGACATCGCTAGTATTGCCGAGGATAGCTAACTGATTAGTATCTGAGAGGGCCAGTACATCCAGCTTGTTAAAGGCAAGGGCGTTGCTGCCAGAGTCATTGAGGTCAATTTGCTCAATGCCTGTAATGCGGTTGTTGGCGATCGCCTTTAGGTCGAAAAACATCCCACTACCATCGACGCGCAGGGTGTCAGTCCCGCTGCCGCCTTTGATGCGGTTGAAGTTGAGGTCACTAATTGCAATTACGTCATCCCCTGCACCCGCGTAGAGGATATCGCTGCCGCCATTGCCAATTAGGGTGTCATTGCCCTGACCCGCTACGATAACATCTGTCGCCGCAGTACCAGTGAGCAAGTCATCGCCTATAGCCCCCTGGTTGGTAACAGCACCTGTAAAGTCACCGCCATACACTACGTAAGATTGTCCAGAGTTGTCCTGGATGTTGCCGTTTGGGTCAGTAAAGGGAGTTCCAACCATCACATCGTCGAATCCATCACCGTTGACATCCCCCGCACCACTAACGGAATAGCTGGAGAGATAGCCCTTTTCCAGAGCAAAACCCCCGATACCTGCCGCCACATCGCTCAACTCCACGGCTGCGCCGTCAGTCTTGCCGAACACAACATAGGATTTGAAAGTAGGAACTGGTTCAGGATTAGCGATCGCAGAAAGTACGCCTATAGCAGTAATAGGGTTAGTGCCAATAATCAAATCATCAAGTCCATCGCCATTAATATCCCCCGCACTGCTAACTGAACCACCGGAAATATTCGATTGCGCCTCACCGTTAATGACAAAACCACCGTTTCCTGCTGCCACATCGCTCAGGTTCACGGTAGTAGCATCAGCCTTACCAAAGACTACATAGGACTTACCAGAGCTATTGCCGTTCGGGTCAGCACCGTCAGCGCCAACAATCAGGTCAGCCAGACCATCCCCATTAACATCT
>DATNQP010000024.1:0-3325 GCA_036703965.1 Leptolyngbyaceae cyanobacterium | reverse complement strand
GAGGGGTGCTTTCAGGTTTACCGACCGGATGTTCTAGGGCGAGTGTTAGCTTGCGGCTTTGGCAAGTCGGGGTTAAATACCACCTCAAATTCTGCGTTGGGCATCAGGTGACGAATAATCTGTAAATGACCATCGGCATCGGAACGATTGCGGTATTGACCAACTGTTACTTGTTGCAGATTGGGCAGCAAGCGAACCAGTACCCAAGGGTTAAGGCGTTCTCTGTAAGGCATAATGAACTTGTCTCCATGTGAAATGGGAGTCAGAGCCAGTGCTTAGAGGTTGGTCGCCGTGACGCACTGGCTTTCTGACCATGTGAAATCATGCCTTCATATTAGGCGTAACCATTTACTAAGTCAACTTAGTAAATTAAACCTTGGGATTAAGACACTAATGGCTAGTTTGGGGGAAAAGCTCAAACAACGACGTGAATCGCTCAACTTAACGCAGCGGAGAGTTGCTGAGGAAGTGGGTGTAACTATAATCAGTGTGCAAAACTGGGAAGCTGACAGACATATCCCCAAGCTTTACCCAAAACAGATGAAAGCGTTATGTGACCTTCTGAAGTTCACGGTAGATGATCTGGCAGACTGGCAGAATGGATAATTCTGCAAAATGCGGGTGAGGGTTAAGATGCGATCGCTCCTTATACTCGATACTGAGAAGCGTAGGGTTTTATTAACATTGGCATGGAAGGTAACCCTGAATTACTCTCTGTAACTCAAGTAGCAAGTGAACTTGGTGTGACGCGACAAAGAGTTCACGACCTCATCAAGAATGGGCAGATTGTAGCCTGCCAACTTGGACGTTTTTATTACGTAGAGGCAGCAGAGGTGCAACGGTATAAGGATAAACCGCTTGGAAAGCCTTACCAGCCCCGTACTACAAGCTCCTCAATCAACTCTATTGACGAATGACAATAGAGTTACTAAGCTTTATGTCAGTGTTGGAAAACTAGAGAACACATTAATGCAGCCCATTTGCCTCATACCACCTTTAGTAGCTTGTGATCGGGGATTACAGGAGGTTTATCGAAGTAACTATGGCATCCTCTATCAGGGAGACTGTCTTAACTTCTTACGCGCTTTGCCTGATTCTTGCATAGACCTTGTGTTTGCCGATCCACCGTTCAACCTTGGTAAGGATTACGGCAAAGATGTTAGCGATCGCATGAAGTCTGAGGAATATCTTGCTTGGTCAAATCAGTGGCTGAGTGAGAGCATTCGGGTACTAAAAGAAGGTGGGAGCCTATTTGTTTTCAACTTGCCTAAGTGGTGCATTGAGTACGGTGCATTTTTAAATCGAGAAGGAATGCTCTTTCGTCATTGGATTGCTTGTAGAATGCCCAAAGCTTTTCCTCGCGGTCAACGAATGTCTCCAGCTCACTATGGACTGATTTATTACACTAAAGGGGAACCAGCAGTTTTCAATAAGGTTTATACACCGATTCAGGTTTGCCGACATTGTGGCGGAGAAATCAGAGATTATGGTGGACACCGTAAAAAGTTAAATCCAAAAGGAATTAATTTCATGGATGTTTTGGATGCACCTGAGGAGGTTTGGGAAGAAACTTCTGCTATTGATGCCTCTGAAACCTTGTGGACACTAACTGAAGAAATGTGGACTGATATCCCACCAGTACGACATCGCCAGCATAAAAAGAGAGGAGCTAACGAATTAGCACCCATTATGCTAGAACGTATTATTGCTATGGCATCAAACCCAGGTCAAGTTGTAATTGACCCATTTGGAGGTTCTGGCACCACATTCTATGCTGCCGAGAAGCTACACCGATATTGGCTAGGTACAGAAATTGCTGATATAGAACCAGCCGTACAGCGACTTACCCACTTGGAGAATGGACAGGTGGAAGACTGGGAATCGGCAAGGGGTAAGAAAAAAGTAAAATCTCAACAAAAAGAAGCGATACAATTAGAATTTTTTTCTAACCTATAGCAGTTACTCAATAATTCAAAACTTTTTAGAGCAAAGCACGACCCTCTGTTCCCTTCATAATTCTTGGTACGTTACTATCTAAAGCATCATGCTCAATTACAAACACAGCAAGGAAACCTTCTTGTATCTCAACAGCACGCCAGACATCAAAGTAAGGTTCTAGTTCCTCGTAATTTCCAATCCTATCTGTAAGATAAGGATAAAGTTTCCGACTCGGCAATACTAAAGCTGTACCTAAAAAAACTCCGCGTAACAGACCAAGAACCATTTTGTTAACAGCACGATGACTCGATGAAATGTTGCCAGTCTCCCATTCAAGGGCAAACAAATGATTATCTAGGCTTTTGGTAGCATCTACTCGTCCCGGTGAACGGGTTGCATATCTGATCTGAGTCTCAAGCTGCCAGCCAAAGTTCTCCTTAAGAGCAGTCATACAAGCGTTTTTAATTGGTTTGACGCCGTTACCATGTCGTGTAGGATTAACCGTGAAGTTAGAGGTATCAGGAGGCCAAACGATTAAATCAATAGCACTACGAATTTCATTACGAATAACAGCCCACTCTTGGGACTCCTCAAAGCTACCTTTACTAATGAGCGATATCTCTTGAACAATCTTCACCGTGTCATTAACCGCAAGTACTAACTCTTTTCCCGCCGCCACCACGATCGCACTAATTGAATTTCTTCGTAACCGTATTCTTCTCCCAGATGTTCTCGTATAGTTTTGAGCGATTCATCACCCACAGATTGAATCGCTTGAAGTATTAGCTTTTGCTGTTCGGGAGACACTAGCCGCTCTATATCTACTGGCTGTTTCATCTCCAGTAACTCACTTAGATGAGTCACAATTGTGCGAGGACTAAAACCGCGTTTTTCGGCAATTTCTTCAACGCTCAACCCTTGTTGATAAAATTGCAGCGTCACCATATGAGTATTGGCAGGAAGAGGAACTGGCAGTTTTTGTTCTTCGCAAAAAGCGCGAATTTCTGAAACAAATTTGTCACCATACTGCGTGAGTTTATGAGTACCAACACCGGAAATTTCCGCAAAAGCTTCAATAGTTTGGGGTTGCTGCTGCGCCATTAATCTGAGGCTAGAATCCGCAAAGACAACATAGGGAGGAACAGATTGAGCGTCCGCTACCTGTTTCCGCAACTTTCGCAGTCGTTCAAAGAGGATTTCGACTTCAGCGCCTCTGGGGTTAATATCTGCCAAAGCCTTAGCGACGGGTGTCTCGGTTACGGCAATATGAACCGGACGCTGACTTCGCAGTACTTCCCAACTAAGTTTGTTGAGCTTTAATATTCGGTAACCATCGGTTGTTTCATCGACTAACCCTTGGTGTAAAAGCGATCGCCCTAACATTTTC
>DATNQP010000023.1:0-4038 GCA_036703965.1 Leptolyngbyaceae cyanobacterium | reverse complement strand
ACTGAATCTGACGTGGTTAGAGCTGCTGAAGAGCGTTTCACTCGTCGTTTTGAGGAATATTTTGGGCAGCCTGCTGATACACCGGTTGTAACTTTGGCAGAAGCCCGTGATACTCTCCAAAAAATTGAAAATAAGACTGGGGTTAAATCGGCACTTATATATGTAACTTTTGTGCCGCCCATGGTTGCAGCTGATGAGGCAACAAATGCAGGCTCTGCAAGGCAAGCACTGAACTCCAAACTCCAAAACTCTGAAGACCAGTTGGAATTGCTGATAGTGACATCTAAAGGTGTAGCAATTCGCAAGCGGGTGGATGGCACCACACGCAAGCAAGTCCTCAAAGTTGCCGATGAATTTCGCACTGGAGTGACGAACGTCCGCGACCAGAGGGGCTACATATCTCCGGCTCGGCAACTCTATCGCTGGCTGGTGGCACCGTTGGAAGCTGATTTGAAGGAGCAAGGAATCCAGAATCTGGCATTCATAATGGACACCGGCTTGCTCTCCATCCCCCTCGCTGCCCTTTATGATGGTCAAGAGTTTTTGGTGGAGAAATACAACGTTGGCTTGTTGTCCAGTCTCAGCCTCACAGATCGCGGCTACCAGGATATTAAAAACATGCAGGTTCTGGCGATGGGAGCGGCAACTTTTACCGATCAAAAGTCCTTACCATCAGTGCCGCTGGAGTTATCAGCCATTACACCTTCTCTGTGGCGGGGCAAGTCTTTCCTCAACAATGCCTTCACTCTGGCGAATCTCAAAGCACAGCGACAGGAGCAGCCTTTTGGAATTATTCACCTAGCAACTCACGCTGTTTTTCTACCAGGAGCAGCCGGTAACTCTTACATTCAACTGTGGGACACTAAACTGCGGCTGAACGAATTGCCTCTGTTGGGTTGGAATAAGCCACCTGTAGAGCTATTAGTGTTGAGCGCTTGTCGGACGGCTTTAGGGAATGAGCAATCTGAACTAGGCTTTGCAGGACTAGGCGTGCAAGCTGGGGTTAAGTCCGCTTTAGGAAGTTTGTGGTTTGTGAGTGATGAAGGAACTTTAGGGCTAATGACGGGATTTTATCAGGAGTTGAAGCAAGCACCGATTAAGGCAGAAGCACTGCGGCGAGCACAAGTGGCGATGCTTAAGGGGCAAGTGCGTCTCGAAGGGGGTCAACTGGTTAGTCCGAACAAGTCGGTACCTCTAACACCAGAACTTGCCAAGCTAGGAGACAAAAATTTTAAACATCCTTACTTCTGGGCAGGTTTCACCCTGGTTGGCAGTCCCTGGTAAGGTCGGGGGTTTGCAAAAAATATCTGTAAGTTGCTGGGGATTATCCAGGAAAGGGGCGATCGCATTTGTTAGGGTCGTCCTCATTCTTTGTTGTTGGCAAATCCCTAACATCTACATTGTCTGTAAAATAAACAAAGGAAAAGCCCCTAGAGGCATGCACTAAGAGCTTGTTGTCCTATCAGCAGCAATGTACTCGTTATACCAATTGCTTTTGAGGATTTACATATCTACTATTTCTCACCCCTCCCACCGACGAGGAGATATGTATCCTCAAAAATGATTAAATGATATTACTTTCAAGTTGCCATATTTAAACCTTACGACCATAGCTAGAGACACTCATCTATCTAAAGGCATTGTTTTGGAATAACTAGATGTGATTAATAGAACTTGGCTACTAGTTCTCAGTTCGCTCCGCGAGTCGGAGTTTAGCTGAGCGAGAGCGGCGGTTCTCTTCCAGTTCCTGTTCTTGTGGTATCACTGGCTTTTTGGTCAGCACGCGCAATAGGGGTGAATTCCGCAGGCTGTGCTTAACGATGCGATCTTCCAGGCTATGAAAACTGATGATACCAATTCTGCCCCCAGGCTTTAGCCAATTTGGGGCAAGGTTCAGGAAGGTTTCTAGAGAGGAAATCTCCTGATTAACGACAATTCGTAGTGCTTGAAAAACGCGGGTGGCAGGGTGAATTCTGCCATAGCGGTATTTGCGAGGGACACTATAAGCGATCGCTTCTGCTAGTTCAGTGGTTGTCTGAAACGGACGTTGCTCTACAATCCGTCGCGCAATCTGCCGAGAGAGTCGTTCTTCCCCATACTTATAGAAAGCATCCGCCAGTTGGGCTTCATCCCAGTGATTAATGACATCAGCCGCTGTGAGAGACTGGCTCTGATCCATCCGCATATCCAAATTAGCGAGATGACGAAAGCTAAAGCCTCGCTCTGGAATATCGAATTGTGCAGAACTGACTCCTAAATCTGCAATAATTCCATCAAATAAAACACTATTTGGTTTATAATCTGCGAAATTACCATGCCAGAAGTGGACGCGTTGGCGTAGCCCACCGCAGGCATCGTCATATTGTTCTAACTTTGCCTTTGCAGCTGCGATCGCAAAGCGCTGCTGCGAAGCACAGATCGCTTCCGCATCTCGATCAATCGCTGTCACCTGAACATCAGGTGCCGCTTCTAAAATCAACTGGGTATGTCCACCCCCACCCACCGTGGCATCCAGGTAATGTCCACCGGGACGGATGTTCAACCCTTCAATTAACTCCCGACTCAGCACCGGCACATGTAAAAATGCCCCTGCTTTCGTCTCCTGAGCCTCCGTCTCCATATAATTAATAAAAGAATGCAACAAAAATCAACATTTTGCACAAGACCTACCGCAATAACGCTATCAAATATCAGCGACTAGAGATCTCGTGCGTTGTCCATAAGGGGTTACAGGTTAAAAGTTACAGGTTAGCAGGTTACAGGTGACAAGGTTGAAGAGCCAGTAAACTTCAACCTTCCAACCTTGAACCATCTAACCTTCCAACCTTGAACCTTCAACTCTTTGACTCTTAGGAAGCTGACTGTCTCTTGTTGCAACTGTCCAACCTGCGGAAAGGGAAATTGCTCATTTATGGCAAAAATTGAAACGAGAACAGAACCCATGGTTCTTAACATGGGTCCCCACCATCCTTCAATGCATGGGGTGCTGCGTCTAATCGTCACCTTAGATGGCGAAGACGTGGTGGATTGTGAGCCGGTAATCGGCTACCTGCATCGAGGCATGGAGAAAATTGCTGAGAACCGCACCACTATCATGTATGTTCCCTACGTCAGCCGCTGGGACTATGCGGAGGGGATGTTTAATGAGGCAATTACCGTCAATGCGCCGGAAAAGCTAGCAGATATCCCGGTGCCTAAACGCGCCAGCTACATCCGTGTAATCATGCTGGAGTTGAACCGGATTGCCAACCACCTGTTATGGTTGGGACCGTTCATGGCTGATGTAGGTGCCCAGACGCCTTTCTTCTACATCTTCCGGGAACGGGAGATGATTTATGACCTGTGGGAAGCCGTCTCAGGTTATCGGATGGTCAACAACAACTATTTCCGCATTGGCGGCGTAGCAGCTGATCTAACTTACGGATGGGTAGATAAGTGTTCTGACTTCTGTGACTACTTTATGCCCAAAGTTGACGAGTACGAACGCTTGATTACCGACAACCCTATCTTCCGCCGACGGGTAGAGGGAGTCGGCACTATCAGTCGCGACGAAGCCATCAGCTGGGGACTTTCTGGTCCCATGCTGCGGGGTTCTGGCGTCAAGTGGGACTTGCGTAAAGTTGACCACTACGAGTGTTACGACGACTTTGACTGGGATGTACAGTGGGAAACGGCTGGTGATTGTTTCGCCCGTTACTTAGTGCGAATTCGCGAAATGCGCGAGTCGGTCAAAATTATCCGCCAAGCATTAAAAGGATTGCCTGGTGGACCTTACGAGAACCTGGAAGCCAAGCGCATGGCAGAAGGCAAGAAATCCCAGTGGAATGACTTTGATTACCAGTTTGTCGGCAAGAAAATTGCTCCTACTTTCAAGATTCCCAAGGGCGAACACTACGTCCGTGTAGAGAGTGGCAAAGGAGAATTAGGAATTTTCATCGTTGGGGATGATAATGTCTTCCCTTGGCGTTGGAAGATTCGTGCCGCTGATTTTGTCAACCTGCAAATCTTGCCCCATATCCTGCGGGGTGTCAAAGTTGC
>DATNQP010000022.1:0-1839 GCA_036703965.1 Leptolyngbyaceae cyanobacterium | reverse complement strand
AGCTTTGAGTTCTTCAAAGTAGCTATCAAGCGCCTGGAGTACCTGTTCTTTCTCCTCATCGCTCAGGGCATCTTTAGCGAGTAGGCGGTGAATTTCTGGATTATCTCCTACAGACCAGCGATTTAGCTGAACATTCAGAGGCGCTAGTTCCCGCGCAATATCACCCAACTGGGTGTAGGTTGTACCATCTTCGAGTTGCAAAATTGCCATAATACACCTTCAATTGCAATTTTTCAGGCAGCATCTCTAGAGTTAGAGTTTGAATGATAGCACTGATGCGCGATGCCCTGCTTGAGGTCTAACAGTAGTATCACCTCCAAGAGGCAATGCCAATCGTTCCTCGTCCGAATTGAGCAAAGTTGTTGAGTGCGATCGCTATTTAGAATTGAGGCTTGATATACATCTCCCATACTCTTTTCAATTGCTCTGCATCTGTTTCGGAAATCCGCCCAATTTTTGCCAGTAACAAAGATTGTTCCAAGCAGTCCAGCCGAGACAAACGTACAGTTGAAGCAACACGCAAACCACTGGCTGACCAATCATTAAGTAATACATCAGTTTGTGTGTGCGGCTTGGCAGATGTAACTACTGCTGCTACAACGTCATCCCCATCTAACCAAAGTATGAGTATTGGGCACTTCTTAGAACCACCACCACTTGTAAAGGGAATATCGGCCACCAAAAACTCACCCGGTTGGATAGTCGTCATAGAGTCCTTCGTCTTCTGGTGCGTAGCCTTTTAAAAATGCGTCATGGCTGCCAGTAATGATGGGGGTAGTTGACTTGGGTTGGATGGTAATTAGCCAACGTCCTGCACCCAAACTTTCCACTAGGGATTCGGGAAGAGTTAACTTTTCTCCTGGTTGAAGTTCAATTTCGTAAGTTAGGTTAATCAACTGACTTTTCATAGATCTGCGGCGTCACCCTTTTAGATTAACAAGATTGCTAAGTAGCCAACAGACCTTTGTCAGGATGAGCGATCGCACTCTCTCACCCTAAAACTTAAGCTATCAAGCGATCGCTGACGCATTGCGAAGGACAGTAGCAGACTGATTCAGAAAATAGTTATATTCTATGATATCTTATTATGATTGCATATACTGCAACTATGGAGCGAGAAGCTGTAACTATCCGCATTCCTGCCGATCTGCTTGAGCAAGCAAAGCAGTTTCGAGAAGGCGCTGAGTCTTTTAACGAGATGGTTGTCGAAGCGATCACCCGCGAGGTGCGACGACGGCGATCGCTGGCAGCACATCAGCGGATTGTGGCGCGTAGTGCCGAAGTAGAAGCCAAAACAGGTATTCAACCAAGCTCTGTGGACTTGATTCGTCAGCTTCGAGCAGATGAGGGACGGCGTGACTAAGTGTATCGATACCAGTGTTTGGATTCCTTATCTTGTACCTGAGACACTGCAACCCCAAGCCAGAAACTTAATCGTTCCCTTGCTCACATCGAATGAGCGTTTGGTTGCTCCAGCATTTGCATGGGCTGAAGTTGGCTCAGTGTTGCGAAAAAAAGTGAGGTTGGGGGCAATTACCGCAGCACAGGCAGAGGGGTTTTATGATGACTTCTGCCAAATGCCTGTTGACTACCTCGATAGCGATGGTATCCGCGCAAAAACATGGGCGATCGCAGAACAGTTCTCCTTGGCGACTCTCTATGATGCGGCTTTTCTGGCAGTTGCCGAGCTAGAATCTGCGGAATTCTGGACGGCAGACCAATCTTTGCTCAATACGCTTACACCATGTCCAGCCTACGTCCAAAAATTGGAAGCATAAATTATTTCCCTCTCAATGACGATAGATTTGCCTTCTCCCCCTATCTGGGAATAAGTTAAAA
>DATNQP010000021.1:0-13528 GCA_036703965.1 Leptolyngbyaceae cyanobacterium | reverse complement strand
AACTGCTTGGGTTTCAGGTAGAGATTTTCCAAAACCACTGCCGCACCCGCAACCCAAGGGGGGACAATCAGCGCTCCAATAATACCTAAAACCTGCGTTCCCCCCAGTACTGCCAATAGCTGATACAACGGGTGGACGTTTACAGAAGAACCAACCAACAGGGGGTCAAGGACGTAAGTTTCCACATTCTGGATAATTACGAATAACAGTAGCACCCAGAAGAACGTCAGCCCTCCCTGACCGATCGCTACAATTAGAGCCGGAACCGCTCCTAGAATGGGCCCTAAAAAGGGAATCAAGTTTGTGAAGCCAGCAATCACTCCTAAGCCTAGAGCAAACTCCGAAAGTCCCAAAAATCCCAAACCGGCGCTAATTGCAATGCCTAAAATTCCTGAAACTACCACTCGCCCCTGAATGTACCCTCCCATCCGTTGAGTGACGGGAAGGACTTGTGCCTCCAGACGTTCATCCCAAGGCTTGGGAAATAAACTCACCAAACCCTTAATCAAGTTTTCAGCGCCAGACAACATATAGCCTGAAAGCAGCAACGCCAAAATCAGGGTAAAGAAGCCGCCAAGGATGCCTCGTGTAACACCGTAAGAACGCACCACAAGCTGCTGGCTAGAACCAATCACCCAACCTGTGAGCGCCTGAGTATCAAATAACTGACGAATGGGAGTAACGGATTCGGGTTCAGCCATTCCCAGACGAATTGCCAAATTCTCGGCAAGCGATCGCAAAATTTCTAAATAAGTTGGCAGTCTTCGGATTAAGCGCTGGATTTGCTCGACGACAGTCGGACCAATCAATACCCCCGCTCCTGTCAAAATAGCAATTAATCCCAAATACACCACTAGGACGGCTAGCCACCGGGGAATCCGCAGTTTTTGCGCCCGATCAATAATTGGAGCAAGAGTCGCTGCCACAACCACTGCAATCATCAGCGCCACTAACAAACTCCGCAGCTGCCACAGCAGCACTAGCAGTAAGCCAGTAATGACAACTAATACTAGGTTAATTAGGGAAACAGTTATACGCTGCTTAGGTATCGTGTTCAACTCAACTGCCTCCTTATCACAGACTTGCCCTGTGACACAAACTTCAGTGCTCGGTCAATTTTGGCAGATTTGAAACTCATCAACCTCAGCTATTTGAATGAGGTTTAGGATTCAGTTGTTTTATAGTATGCCAAACTGTTCGCTAAGTGTAAAGAATTTTAAAGCTTCCAGTTACTCCAATCTAGTAGGGGCACACAGGTGTGCGCTCTGGAGAAAGATACATTAGACCTCTTGCAAAAGTGCTGATCTTACTCCTTACTTCCCGTAAACGCCACACCTTGGATGAAATAACGATTAAAAAAAGCATAAATTGCCAATGCAGGCAGCGTCAAAACCATTGAAGCCGCCATAATGTAGTTCCAATAACTGATATATTGACCTTTAAAGGTATTTAGCCCTAAGGGAAGGGTAAACATTTCTGGGTCAGATAGAACAATTAAGGGCATCAAAAAATTATTCCAGGCTCCCATAAAAATAAAGATAGCTTGTGCTGCCAAAGCAGGCTTTGCTAAGGGCAAAACAATTGAGAAAAAAATCTCTAGCCGGCTTAACCCATCCAAGGCTGCCGCCTCTTCTAGTTCCTTGGGGAAATTGATAAAAAATTGCCGCATCATAAAAATAAATGTTGCATTTACAACATTAGGTACAATCAAACCCTGATAAGAATTAAGCCAACCTAAGTTCTTTAAAATTAAATAACTAGGAATTAATGTAATTTGACTAGGAATCATCAAAACCGCTAGAATTAAGAAAAACCAAAGCTTCTTTCCTGGAAAACGTATCCGTGCGATCGCATAACCCGCCATCGAGTTAAATAAAAGATTGCATCCTGTAATACAGACAGCAACAAATACACTATTAACTAACCAACGTCCAAATAGTGGCTCTTTGAAAAAAATGGTTTTATAGTTATCTAAGGTAAACTGGTGAGGAATAAAATTAATTTCTCCTACTATAATTTCTGCCAGAGTCTTAAAAGACGCAGAAAGCGCGCAAGCAAACGGTAAGAAAGTAATAATCGCATACAATATAAGACCCGCGTAAAGGATAATTTTTATACCAGTTAAGCGATTCATATTTTATCCTCCCTAGTTCAATTTTTATTCTTTAAATAAGTAGCGCTGGATAAGCGTTGCTACCATAATCACACCTGCAAGCATCAAAGCCAGGGCTGCTGCATACCCCATATCCAAACTCTTAAAAGCGTACTGATAGATTAGAAGGACAATCGTTAAAGTTGAGTTATTAGGTCCACCGGAGCCAGCTGAAAAAATATAAGACTGGTCAAATAATTGAAATGTCCCAATCACTCCCATGACAACAATAAAAAACGTGACGGGCTTGAGCAACGGCAGTGTAATAGAGATAAACTGATCCCATTTATTGGCTCCATCAATTGTTGCCGCTTCATAGAGCGAAACTGAAATATCTTGCAGCGCTGCCAAGTATATAACCATACAGATTTGCGACTCGGTATAACCAGTCCTTCACTTGCCCAAGCTTTCATGCCTTCTTTGCTAGTTAAATAAGAAATTAACTGCCAAGCTGCGTCTTTATGCTTAGTCTTCTTATTCATGACGTAAGCAACCGTATAAGCCATTGTTCCCTTTTTGCCACCAACGGTAGGAACTTCAGCAGTTGCAAATTCAAGCTTAGGAAATGTCTCCTTCAAATAAGGAATTGCCCAACTGCCTTCAATGACCATTGCCGCTTTACCTTGACCAAACATTTCACTGCCGGAGTTAGCACCCACATCTGAAGGTTGAGCGGAAGATTTATCTTTGCGATACTGGTCGATGATGAGTTGAAGACCTTTCAGACTTTTTGAATTAGAAAATGCGGCATTCCCTCTCTGGTCAATTAAGCGTCCTCCCAAGGCAGTCATCATGAAATATTGACGTGACAGTTCGGGTGATACCCCAAAACCATACTGTTCATTTCTTCCATCTCGATTTTTATCTATAGTAAGCCTTTTTGAATACTCACGTAATTCATCCCAAGTTTGTGGAGGCTGGTTTATTCTCGCTTCTTTAAGAGCTTCCTTGTTATAAAAAACTGCAAGTGTCGAGAAATCTTTAGGTAACCCATAGATTTGCCCATTTAGTTGGAAAGCCTGGAGTAAGGAGGGTTGAAAATCATCTAGCTCAACTTGTTCAGTAATGTAAGAATTTAGGGGTTCTAATACCCCATATTTCATGAGTAAGGGAGCTTCAAAAGCATCTAAGTAAAAAACATCAGGAGCCGCGTCACCAATTAATCTTGTTTTGATAACATCCATGTATTGGTCATTGATGACTTCATGTTTGACCTTAATGTTTAGATGTTGAGCTTCAAATTTATTTAATACCTGCTCTAGCAATTGTTTCTCATTGGGGTTGCTCTGCCAACCACTCAGCGTTATTGTGATCGCTCCTGATCTATCACGGAAGCTACAGCTGGTTAAGGTGACAATTACCAGCACCAAGAAAACCCAGACACAGAGGCTTTTTTTCATGTGGCAATCCTGTTTAATGGGTAGCCTGCAAAAGCTGGAACCCTACTCTATGAGAAGGTGAGACTTTTTACTTAATTGAAGAGTACCCTTAAGGGTACTGTCAAAGCCTCACCGGATTTTCCAGAATACAGGAATAAAGATTTAACATAAGGAGAACCCTATGACTCGTCATGGACATATGCCCCTAGGTGGCGACAACCCTCCTCGTTCCACCTATTACGACCAGGGCAAGTTCGGGCGGCTTTTTCCATCACTCCCTCCTTTTGCAATGGACAGCCCACAGCTCCGAGAGGCGCTTAAGGAGATTGGTAAGCGGGGTGGCATCATGGACCCTAAAGATGATCTAGACGATCCTGTCGGTCTGATCATCAACCCAGCAAAGAACGTAGAAAACCCCAACAACCCCAACTTGACAGCGGGTATTACGTTCTTGGGTCAGTTCCTCGATCATGATATGACCTTCGACCCCACCTCCAGCCTCGAACGGCAACAAGACCCTGAGACGATCGCTAACTTCCGCACGCCATTCTTAGAGTTAGATAGCTTGTACGGTTCTGGACCTAACGTCTCGCCCCACCTATACGACCAAACGACCGCTGGTGGGGGAATAAAATTCTTGGTGGAATCGATTCCCGGATCTGATGCTGTATCCCGTGACGGTAAGTTACGCTTCGATCTGCCGCGCAATAGTCAGAACGTTGCTTTGATTGGCGATCCCCGCAACGATGAGAACTTAATTGTCTCGCAGCTCCACCTCGCCTTTTTGAAGTTTCATAATGCAGTGGTGGATCATGTGAAATCTAAAACGGGTTGGACTAATCCAGCAGAGGTGTTTGCAGAGGCACAGCGCTTAGTCCGGTGGCACTATCAGTGGATTATCGTCCACGAATTCCTGCCCGCAACAGTTGGCCAAAAAACGGTAGACAAAGTGCTGACGAAGGGACGGAAGTTCTACAACTGGCGCAATCTCCCATTTATCCCAGTTGAGTTTGCTGTTGCGGCATATCGGTTTGGGCATTCTCAGGTGCGCCCCAGTTACCGCGCTAACTTTGGACCCAAACCAGACGATAGCGGGCAATTCATTGCCTTGATCTTTGATGACGGCAGACATGCCTCACCCAATCCCGACGCTTCTGATCCAAATGATCTGCGAGGCGGCAAGCGGGCTGCACGTCGTTTTATAGACTGGCAAACCTTCTTTGATTTTGGTGATAAGAGAGTCCGTCCGAACAAGAAAATTGATACAAAGCTCTCTTCTGTGCTATTTAACCTGCCAGGGATTCCTGGTGCAGAGCCGCAATCACTGGCACAGCGTAACTTGCTGCGGCACCTCACTTTCAGCGTTCCATCGGGACAACGAGTTGCCAAGGCAATGTGTGAGGACTTGCTTTCGTCAGAGGATTTAGCAGACCTCAAACCATATCAATTGGAGACTCGTACCCCTCTATGGTTTTACATTCTGCGTGAAGCGGATGTACTCGGTAAGGACGGAAGGCACTTGGGACCCGTGGGTGGACGTATTGTTGCAGAGGTGTTTATCGGTTTGCTAGAAGGAGACCGTCTATCCTACCTGCGGCAAGACCCAGAATGGAAACCTACATTGAGCAGTACTGGAGACTTCACAATGGTTGATCTGCTCAAGTTTGCGGGTGTTGTTCCCGCTCTGTAGCAACACTACAGAGTAATTGTGCAATTTAACGTTTTTTGAGAAGCGCAAATGAATCTCATGCTTCTCAAAAACGGTCCCTAGTGAGTCAGTGAAATTAAGGGAAGCGATCGCAATTGGCATCCTTCAAGAGCAAAAGCTGACCTATAACGAGAATTTCAGTTTTACACTCACCAAGTTTGACGGCACGGCGATTACCATCTAAATCTTGAGGTGGGTTGACATCAGCGAATTGGGATGAGAAGGCGATAAACTCTGTGGCGATTTTATCTTCTATTGTGGAACAGGGCGGGCTATTAGTCCGCCCATGAAGTTTCTGAATTTTGGTTAGATGAACGTTGCAATCATTGGTTGTGGTTATGTTGGTACGGCCCTCGCCCGCTATTGGCGTCAAGAGTTAGGTTTTGTTGTCACCGCAACCACAACCACCCCTGAGCGTGTCGCTGTCTTGCAAGCATTAGGAGCAAAAGCCGTAGTTGTGAACGGGAATGATCCAGAAGGTTTGCGATCGCTGCTGCAAGACCAGGATACTGTGGTTTTGAGTGTCGGTGCGAAGAATGCCAATGTGTATGAAGAAACCTACCTGCACACCGCCCAAACCCTAGTCTCAGTCCTCAAGCAAGCTCCGAGTGTGCGACAACTGCTCTATACGGGGAGTTATGGTGTTTATGGCGATCGCAATGGGGCAAGTGTGGATGAATCATCACCTGTTGCACCTGCCAACCCAAATGGACAGATTCTCTCTGACACCGAGCAAGTATTGCTATCAGCATCCAGTGATGACCTGAGTGTTTGTATCCTTCGACTGGGGGGAATTTATGGATTCGGTCGGGAACTGGTGAAAATATTTGGTAGAGTCGCAGGTACAACTCGTCCCGGTAAGGGTGATGATGTAACAAATTGGATTCACCTCGATGACATCGTTGCTGCTATCGAGTTTGCCCGGAAGCACAGACTGCAAGGAATTTACAACCTGGTGGATGATGCACATCTGAGGAGTCGAGAACTGCTCGACAAGGTGTGTGAACACCACAATTTACCCAAGGTTGTCTGGGATGAGTCCCAAAAGAGCGTTCGACCCTACAATGCACGGGTGTCGAATCAAAAGATTAAAATGGCGGGTTACCAGTTAATTCATGCACAGATGATTATTTGATAGCCGATAGCAACAAAAGTAGTCGTTCGTTGGAAAAACCCAGATTGGGGGGAACCCCCCAAACCCCCCACTGGGGGACGAGTGCCTCCCCCAGACCCCCTGCACAAGGGTTGATCGGTTGTGATGAATTTTCTTAAGTCAGTGCCATTCTTCTTAGGGTAGGGTGGGAATTTCCCACCCTAGTCATAGCAATTTCATAAATGCTTGCTAGAGATGCTTTTCTGGCTCCCCTCTTGAGTTCGGGGGGTTAGGGGGGTCGATGTGTAGCGCATCAAAAGCAAATTGGTATCACCACTACTGTGAGATTCACCTGTTCTTGTGCAGCAAGTTTTCTACCAAAACCTCCTGGTCATCTTCACTCAATCTATCCCAATCGAGTCCCCGCTCGGCACTCAAGACGCGCATCTTCTGTTCTTTTTCTTGTTTTAACCTATCTTCCAACTTCGTGTCTCTTTCTGGGTTGAGAGCGTGCAATACTGCGTACTTATCCTCCTGTGGCAGTTGCTTGACTAACTCAATCACCTGCCCAACCGTCAATTTCAACGTCGGCATGATTATCACCTTGGTAGTTTATTAAATCAACTTATTAGAGTAACACTAGGGTGTTCGTACAGGCTTCTCTAAGGATAGCAATGCGCTGTTCCATGCTTCAAATGAAGCCCAACAAAACACCGCAAAGAGGGTTTCCTAAAGTTGTTGTAGATGATGTTTAACAATTTTAAGTTTCACTATTCCTTTAGGGGGAACACAGATAAACCCCTGATTCTTTTTTTGCACGGATTTATGGGTGATAGCAATGAATTTAATGAAGTTATCTCTTTGTTGTCTGACCAATTTTGTTGTCTTGCCGTTGACCTTCCTGGTCATGGGAAAACCAGGGTTCTGGGTGGGGATGAGTGTTACACGATGGCAAATACTGCTCATGCCTTGATTAGCTTGCTAGACCATTTAAACATTGAAAAATGCTTTTTAGTGGGCTACTCGATGGGTGGGCGATTGGCTTTATACCTGAATCTTCATTTCCAAGAACGTTTTTCTAAGGTTGTGCTTGAATCTGCCTCTCCAGGCTTGAAAAACCAGCGGGATCAATTAGAACGAACTCAACGGGATTTAGAGCTAGCACATAAATTAGAAATTAGTGATTTTTCAGCATTTTTAAGAAGTTGGTATAATCAGCCACTTTTCGCCTCTCTAAAAAAGCATCCAGATTTTGAGCTTTTGCTACAGAGTCGGTTACAGAATAATCCTTTGCAACTGGCTAAATCAGTACGTAATTTGAGTACTGGCTGTCAGCCTTCTTTATGGGATAAACTCAAGCAAAATAAAAATCCTCTGCTTTTGTTAGTTGGTGAATATGATGAAAAGTTTAGAGCCATAAATTGTGAAATGGCTAGACTCTGTGAATCAGCAAAGGTAAATATTATTACTAATTGTGGTCATAATATTCACTTTGAAAAGGTGAATGAATTTGTTCTAAATGTTAGAAGATTTTTGCTCTTAAATTAATAAAATTTAACAAAAAAGTAAACTTCGCAATCATCTCCACTACAGGACTGACGCACTCGCCCCCCTAACCCCCCAACGCAAGGGGGGAACAAGATCTAACTCCCCCGAGAGTTGGGGGGCTAATTGGTGGATATTGCCTAAGTCCTGCTCCAGTTACGCGATCGCATAACCTAAGATAAATCGCACTGACTTAAGAAAATTCATCACAACCGATCAACCCTTGTGCAGGGGGTTTGGGGGAGGCACTGGGTCCCCCAATGGGGGGTTTGGGGGGAATCCCCCCAATCTGGGTTTTTTCAATCACGACTAATTTTCGCTTACTCCCTTCCCGCCAGAAGAATACCGATAACTCCAGGGACTGGGGACTGGTGATTAGGGACTGGTGAAGAGAACTTGCAATAGTTAATCTTAGAGCGGGAAGGGAGTAACTCAGTGCCATTCGACTTAAGATAGTCCTCAGTTGCAAAGCACAAACAACAAATAACAATTAAGTGTCATACATCCGAGCCTCAAAAGCATCTGGATTTTCTTCACAATATTCTTCAAAGGCAGTTTTTACAAGCTTCTTGGCTCGCTGATGCGCTGCCTCGGCTTGCATCTCTTCTACAGCATCCCAAGCCGCAGCACACTCAGGAGACGTATGCCCTATCTCTGCACAGATGGCGCGGGCACTCTCAATAGCTTCCTGGATGGTTTCCTTATAAATGACTTCTTTGGGTTGCTCGACGAAGTCACTCTTAGTCAAAATGTCAGTAACTGAGATGATGCCTAACAGTTCGCCCTTAATTACGGGTGCCCGTCGAATTCCTGTATTAGCAAACAACCGCGCGACATATTCCACACCGAGGTCGGGATTGACGACAATGCAGGGCTTGGTCATAATTTCGTAGACGCGCACCTGCTTAGGGTCTCTCCCAAAAGCAGTCACATTGTAGACAATATCCGTCTCGCTCAGGATGCCGTAAGCATCTTGGTCGTGACGGCGTTCCACAATCAGTGCACGCAATCTCTTCTTCTTCATCAGATCTACTGCCTCAGCCACCGTCGCTGAACCGCGAATGGTGACTACGTCCTTGGTCATGATGTCTGCTGCTTTCATCATGGTTGGCACCTTTAATTCATCCTCTATTATGTTTATCGGTTCTAGAGCGGTTTTCAACTGAGTGCAACACAAGGGTTTGTAGGGCACGATATTATCGTGCCCCTACCTTCCTGACTAAATTTGACCTTCTCATTAAATTACAAGCCTTGCCCTTGCCTATGGTAGGACGGAGTAGTTGACAAGTCGTAAATGACTTTCACCATTGATTCACCCGGTATACGTTCAAGACGGAAGCCCAGTGTTTCACAAACATGCTGCATCGCTCGATTTTCCGAGAGAATTTCAGCAGTAATATACTGTAATTTTTCGTCTCTTCCTACTTGTAGCAGACGGTACAGCAACTCTGTCCCTAAACCCTGACACTGGAAGCGATCGCTAATTAGCATGGAAAACTCTGCCTCATCTTTCCCATGCAATTTGCTCAGGCGACCAATACCCAGAATTTCATGTTCACCAGTTTGCAAGTTTTTGTGATCGGCAACCAGTGCCATCTCGCAATTGTAGTCCGTGAAACAGATGCGGGAAAGGCGATCGTGGGAAACTCTGGTTTGTAGCTTGATCAGATGAAAGTAGCGCATATAGACACTTTCTTCTGATAGCGTTTCGTGGAATTTGACAACTAACGGCTCATCCTCCGGGCGAATCGGACGGATGGTGACTGGCATGCCGTTCTTCATGATCCAAGGGGTCACATACTGAATCGGATAAGGGCGAATCGCTAGCTGGGGCAAATCCTCTTCCCTCACATGCGTGGGGTGCAGCACCACACGGGCATCAAGGGCGATTACCTCCCCTAATTCCCCTTTAGCAAGGGGGGGAGAAGCCAGCAGCGGATTAATATCAATCTCTTTAATCCAAGGCTGTTCCACAACTAGTTGGCTGAACCGGACGAGTAACTGCTCAAGTCCAGCGAGATTGACAGGCAGGCGTCCTCGAACCCCTTTCAGGGCGCGATAGATTTTAGTCTGTTCCATCATCCGCCGTGCTAGGGTCGTGTTGAGCGGTGGTAGCGCCAAAGCTCTGTCTTGAAAGACTTCGACTAACTGCCCACCTGTACCAAAGAGCAGGACTGGTCCGAACTGGGGGTCAAGACTGCTGCCGACGATCAGTTCGTATCCCTCTAGTTTCACCATCGGCTGTACCGTCACACCCAGCAAATGCTCGATACCTGCCTTTTGCCCTACCGACTCTTGAATGGTGTCGAAGGCTGTACACACCGCATCAGCATCAGCCAAATTTAGCTGTACGCCCCCTACATCGGTCTTGTGGGTCAGGGTTTCTGAATGCAGCTTGAGGACGACGGGGTAACCCATCTCCTCAGCAAGTTTGACTGCCTCTGCTTGACTCGTTGCAAGGTGGGTGGTAACGGTGGAAATGCCATACGTTGCAAGCAGTTGTTTGGATTCCAACTCCGTGAGTAGGGTACGACCGGATTCCCGTGCCGTTTGCAGAATTGCTCTGGCTTTAGCACGATCTGGGGCATTTTCATCAGCCTCCCCTGGCAGTACGGGTGTTTCGTATAAACCCCGCAGGTTGTATGAGTAGCGCCACATGTAGTTGAATACATGAGCGGCGGTGTCGGGGAAGGGGAAGGTAAAGATATTGGCATTATTGAGAATCGCTTCCCCAGCAGCGACCTCTGTTCCTCCTATCCAGCTGGCGAGGATTGGCTTGACGGGTAGAGAACTTCCCTGCAACGTTTCTACGAATTGTTTCGCGGTTTGGGTGGGTTCAGTCATGGATTGGGGGGTGAGGATAGCCAGCAGTCCATCACTGTTGGGGTCGTTGAGGGCGATCGCGATCGCTTTGGCATATCGTTCTGGATCGGCATCCCCCAAAATATCAATGGGGTTGTTGTGACTCCAATGAGGAGGCAGTATATGATTCAGTGCATCTCTTGTTTCCGGTGATAAGGGAGCGAGTTCACCCCCATTGGAAATTAGCGCATCTGTTGCCAACACTCCAGGTCCACCGGCATTGGTGAGAATTGTCAGACGCTTTCCTTTCGGACGTGGCTGCTTTGCCAACACTTCCGCCATATTAAACAGATCGTCAATCGTCTTGACACGCAACACACCGCAGCGTCTAAAAGCCGCCTCTAATACCTCATCACTACCCGTTAAGGCTCCTGTGTGCGACGCTGCTGCTGCCGCCGCTGCCTCTGTACGACCCGCCTTAATCACAATGATGGGTTTCGTGAGGGCAACTTCCCGCGCTGCCGACAAAAATGCTCGCGCATCCCCAATGGATTCCATGTAAATTACGATACTGCGGGTCGCTGGATCGTCACCCAGGTAGTAGATCAGGTCACCCCAATTTACATCGAGCATTGAGCCGATGGAGATGAAGGCGCTAAACCCTACATTCTCACGGAAGCTCCAATCTAAAATAGAGGTACAAAGCGCTCCACTCTGACTAATGAACCCCACATTACCCGGTCGTGCGATCGCATTGGCAAAGGTAGCGTTGAGACCACTAACGGGATTCATAACGCCCAGGCAATTAGGGCCGATAATTCGCATCTTACCTTGACGAGCTTGCTGGAGGATGTTGCGCTCTAATTGAATGCCTTCCTCTCCAACTTCCTTAAAACCAGCAGAGATGATGATCGCTCCCTTCACCCCTCCCTCTACACATTCCCCTATCACACCCGGCACAGTTGAGGCTGGTGTTACTATAACCGCCAAATCAACGGGTTCAGGCACCGCCGCGATGTTGGGATAGGCTTTAATTCCCAAAATACTAGGGCGCTTAGGATTAACTGGAAAAACTGTTCCACCAAAGGGATTGCTAATCAAATTCCACAGGAGGGTACGCCCAACACTGCCAGCTTTTTCAGTAGCACCAATAACAGCAACGTTCTTGGGTGCAAAGATAGCATCAAGGGGTTGGGGGAAAGTACGCAGAACATTGTGAGCTGGATCAGCGGTTTGCATTAAGGGCTTTGGCATCGTCCATACCTGAAATCGCTTCTCGGTCAGTGGTCAGTTGCAACGGTCAACATCATTGCTCATTGTTCATTGTTCATTGGTCATTGGTGACTGACGTTGCACCACCCACCATATTGACGCACAGTTTACGCAACTGTTAGTGAGCTACCTTACAATTGAGCAACTGTGTATCTAGAAGTGCATAACTTCATCAATCATTTTGGTGAAACCTCTACCCTGAAGAACTGATTCTACTTGTGGCACTCTGGCAGAATAGTTGTAAGTGGGTAGGTAAGAATTAACCTCTATACATAATGACAATCGTTACCTCTCAAGAAATAGCTCAGTTTCGCTCTGAATTAGCCAATAATCCCCAAGCCATGAAAGCTCTCGATGCTATTGAGGATTGTGAGGGAGATTTGGAAGATGCCGCGATCGCATTGGCAATTCGTGCGGGACAGCAACCGCAGCGAGACAATGCCGAGTGGTTAGATGCGTTAGCCCGGAAATGCCGTGCTGTGATTTGTCAACAGGAATTTCGGGAAGATTTGCTCAATGGCTCGTTTGCTGGTATCATCGCCTATCTGTCCCAGACACCTCTACTTCCGGGAATCCTGGCAACACCAGTACTAATGTATGTAGTTCGCCAAGGTATAAACAACTTTTGTGAGCCGATTGACTCCCTGGTTCCCCCGGCGCACAACTGATACCGCATCTTGGTCTGCTACCCCTTTTTCGGCAACCCACAACACGTTCTAGTCGTAGAGACGTTCCGGCGGAACGTCTCTACGACTAGAACGTGTTTGCAAACTTTATTTGCTCCGTTTGTGCCGGTTGAGATCCCCCTAAATCCCCCTTTTTAAGGGGGACTTTGAAGCTCGGTTCCCCCCTTTTCAAGGGGGGTTAGGGGGGATCTAAGGGTTTGCAAACACGCCCTAGAACCCAAAAAGGGGCTATATGATCGGATTTGGTATGAGGGGTTACTTCTGCCGGGATGCACTAGTAGTTTCCGGATGATTCGGAAAAAGTCTGTACATATTACAGACTGAATCGAAGTTAGAGTCATCTAGAGAGGTAAGCACCAATGCTCAACCATCAAATCTTTCCCACCAAAACCGGCTATTTCCTGGAAATTTTGGAATCTGCTGTTGTCGGAGGTAGCCGAGTTCGTCCTTTCATTTTTAAAGCAGGCTACAATGTCAATTCAGTGATGGAAGCCTTGGCAATTGTGGATCTAATCCAAGAGACAAAGACAGCGCTAGCCACCACTGGCATTGGTTATTAGTCAAATATCTCCTCACCGCAAAGGGGTTTGTCTTGCTCACATCTTGCACCTAGCGATTTCTAATCGCCAAGGCTTGGTGCAAGATATGAGTCTTGCTTTCTTCCCTAACAGCTAACCCCTTTTCGGTCATCTAGAGCCAGATATTGTTTGCCTTCCTCGAAAACTGGGTTTAGACTTTTGACTTAAATAGCGAAGACTCTTCATAGCAATAGCGTTGAGCGGCTTCTATAAAAGCCGTAACATCATCCTCCTTAGTGTTAAAAGCCGTTACTAATCGCACGGTTGTTGAAGATTCTCCCTCCCAGCGATAGAACTGGAAGCCTTGGGCAAG